>NZ_JAYSFE010000007.1:49104-60442 GCF_041913585.1 Allostella sp. | reverse complement strand
TGGCGTTGTGCGGGCCGGTCGGCAGGCGGCCGACGACGATGCCGAGGTCGCGGAGACGGGCGCGGGTGGTCATGCGGGCGGGTTCCTGGTCATGCGTCGGGGTCCTGGTCATGGGTCGGGGGCGAGACCGTAGAGGATGCGGTGCCCGCCATAGAAGTGCCCTTCGCCGACCGGCTGCATCCCGAGCCGCCGGGCGACGGCGATCGAGGCGGCATTGTCCGGGTGGATGATCGCGACGAGCGGCCCGTAAGCGGCGGGATCGGCCAGCGCGTGGCGCAGCACGGCCGCCGCCGCCTCGGTCGCGAGGCCCCAGCCCCAGGCGCTGCGGGCGAGCCGCCAGTTGATCTGCTTGCCCTTGCCGTCCGGCCGCGGGGCGATCGAGCAGAGGCCGATCAGCCCCGGCGCGGTCCGCCGCTCGACGGCCCAGATGTCGGGCACGCGGTCGACGATCCGGCGGGTGACATGGGCGCGGTGCTCGTCCGGGTCCACGGGTCCGAGATACCGCCGCACTTCGGGGTCGGCATCCATCGCCATGATCGCTTCCACGTCGGCCAGGGTCCGCGCCCGCAGGCGCAGCCTCGGCGTCGTCAATTCCGGCTGCGCTTCCATGCCGCTGGCATAGGATGATCGCCGGGACAGGGGAAGGGGGTGTCGATGCGGGGAATGGTCGTGTGTCCGCAGCCGCGCGCGGCGGACGTCGGTGCGGAGGTCCTGGCGGCGGGCGGCAACGCCTTCGACGCGGCGGTCGCGACCGCCTTCGCCCAGATGGTGGCCGACCCCTTCATGTGCGGTCTCGGCGGCATGGGGACGCTGCAGTTCTTCCGCGCGGCCGACGCCGGTTCGGGCATGATCGACTTCCACACCCGCGCCGGGTCCGGCGTCCGGCCCGACATGTGGGCGGCCGACATCCGTGGCCGGACCGAGATTTCCGGCTACACCATCTTCGACGATCTCCGCAGCGACATCGGCTACGGCGCGATCATGACGCCCGGCACCGTCGCCGGGCTGTGGGAGACCCACCGGCGGCTCTGCTCGCGGCCGTGGGCGGACCTGATCCGGCCCGCCGTGGCGATGGCGCGCGACGGCCTCGCCGTCACCCCCTTCGTCCATGACTTCTGGGCGCGGCCGCCGATGCCGGGCGTCGCCGACGGGCTCAGCCGCATCCGCGCGACCGCGGCGTCGGCCCGCATCTTCCTCCATCCCGACGGCCGGCTCTGGCGGGTCGGCGAGACGCTGCGCAATCCCGACCTGGCGGCGACGCTGGAGGCCCTGGCCGAGGGCGGCGCCGACCTCTTCTACCGCGGCGGGATGGCGCGGCGGATCGCCGAGGATTTCGCGGCCAACGGGGCCTTCGTCACCGGCCGGGACCTGGCGGAGTACCGCGTCCGCGAATCCGCCCCGGTCGAGGGCCGCTACCGCGGGCTGCGCGTGCTCTCCAACCCGCCGCCCGGCAGCGGCGCCTCGCTGATCGAGATGCTGCACATCCTGGAGCATTTCCCGCTGGGGACGATGGAGCACGGCTCGGCCGCCCATCTCGACCACGTCGCCCGGGCCATGGCCGCCGCCCATGCCGATCGCGAGGCATGGCTGGGCGACCCCGACTT
The DNA here is from genome assembly GCF_041913585.1 of Allostella sp. NCBI lineage: Bacteria > Pseudomonadati > Pseudomonadota > Alphaproteobacteria > Rhodospirillales > Allostellaceae > Allostella > Allostella sp. The sequence goes on along the minus strand of NZ_JAYSFE010000007.1, from coordinate 58,838 downwards.
CGTGCCGGTGCCGGTCGCGCGCATGGTCTCGGCCGAGCGCGCGGCGGAGTGGGCCGAACGCATCCGCGCCGGCCGGTTTCCCGAGGGCGCGCCGGGACAGCCGCCCGCCTGCACGACCCATCTCTCGGTCGTCGACGAGGCGGGCAACGCGGTCGCGCTGACGCACACGCTCGGCACCGGCGCCGGCGTGGTGACCCCGGGCCTCGGCTTCGTCTGGAACAACTCGATGAAACTGGCCGACCCGCTGCCGGGCCGGCCCAACTCGATGGCGCCCGGCAAGGCGCGCACGACCGGCATGGTGCCGACCATCCTCCTGCGCGACGACCGGCCGTGGCTCGTCGTCGGCGCGCCGGGCGGCAGCGTCATCATCAGTTCGGTGCTGCAGACCATCCTCAACGTGGTCGATTTCGGCATGTCGCCGGTCGAGGCGGTCTCGGCGCCGCGCATCCACTGCGAGGGCGGGCCGATCTTCGCCGAGGCGCGGGTCGAGGGGCGCGTGGTGCGCGAACTGACGGCAATGGGCCATCAGGTGCGGCACAGCCCGATCAGCTACGACCCCTACCAGTCGCGTGCCCATGCGATCCTGGTCGAGGGCGGCCGCTGGCGGGGCGGCGCCGACCCGCGCGGCGGCGGCGGGGTCGCCCGCGCCTGAGATTACGATCTGCCCGTCAGACAATAATGCAATAGAGGCCGGTTCGCCGTTGTCACCCGGCGAGCCGCTGCCTAGAGTCCGTCGCGGACGGTCCATCAGAGTCCGCCGCGGAGGAAACGAACCCATGACGACCCGAGCCAACGCCCCCGGATGGCGTGCGACGCGCCGTGCCGTGATCCTCGCCGCCGGCCTGGCGGCCCTCTCCTTCGCCGCGCCGGTGGCGCAGGCGCAGGACACCGTGCGCATCGGCCTGCCGACCAAGACCTACTGGCCGACCATCGTCGCCGAGACGGCGCTGCGCCAGAAGCTCTTCCAGAAGGAGGGCATCCGGGCCGAACTGACCGTCTATCGCGGCGGCGCGGAATGCTTCGAGGCGCTGGCGGCCGGGGCCGCCGACATGATCCTCAACTCGGCCTCGTTCATCTCGGCCGGGCAGAAGAAGGGCGTCATGTCCCGGGGCGTCGCCGGCGGCGCGCTCGGCTACTACGGCTGGCACCTCGTCGTGCGCCAGGACTCCAAGATCACCAGTGCCGCCGAACTCGAAGGCAAGAAGGTCGGCATCACCTCGGCCGGCTCCGGTTCCGACATGCTGGCGCTCTGGACCCAGCAGGACCGCAAGCTGAAGTTCACCCGCGTGCCGCTCGGCGGCGGCGGGCTGGTGCCGAACCTGCTGTCCGGCAACGTCGACGCGGTGGTGCTCTATTCGCCGCTGACCTTCCAGTTCATGAAGTCGAAGGAAGTGCGCAGCCTGATCGACTTCGGCGCCGAGGTGCCGCCGCACCTGACCTCGGCCTGGATCGCATCGGACAAGATCATCAAGGAGAAGCCGCAGGTCGTGCAGAAGACGGTGAACGCGCTCTTCGGCGCCGTCGCCTTCCTGGCCGACCCCAAGAACCGCGACGAGGCGGTGAAGCTGATCGCCGAGATCGACGAGATCCCGCCCGAGATCGCGGCCCTGGAACTGGACGGCAACATCAAGAAGCTGTCGGCGGACGGCGACATCCAGAAGGAGTGGATGGTCCGCGCCATGGACATGGCGCGGCTGATCGGCATGACCGACCTGGCGCCGGTCGAGGACAGCTACGTGACCACCTTCAAGGCGGTCCCGACCAGGCCCTGAGGCCGTGGCCCGAGGACCCAGGACGGGGATGATCCGGTGAACCGCCTGACGATCGTCCTGGTGCGGCTGGCGCTCTTCCTCGCCGTCCTCGGCGCCTGGGAGGTGCTGCCGCGCCTCGGCATCGTCAATGCCCGCCTGCTGCCGCCGCTCGGCGACGTGCTGGCCATGCTGGGCCAGCTCGTCGGCCGCGCCAGCGTCCAGGAGGCGATGATGGTGACGGCGGCCGAGGTCATCGTCGCCTTCGTCCTCGCCGTGCCGCTCGGTGCCGCAATCGGCGTCGCCATCGCCGAGAGCGAGTATTTCGGCGCCGTCTTCAAGCCGATCCTCTTCTATGTCTTCAGCGTGCCGAAATCGATCTTCCTGCCGATGTTCATCCTGGTGATGGGTATCGGCTTCCACCAGAAGGTCGCCTACGCCGTCTTCTCGACCCTCTTCATCGTCATCATGAGCGCGACCGCGGCGGTGGAATCGGTGAAGCCGGAGCATGTGCTGGTCGCCCGCTCCTACGGCGCGACGCGCGGCCAGATCCTGTGGCGGGTCTACGTCCCCAGCATGGTGCCGATCCTCTTGGAGACGCTGCGCATCGCGATGATCTTCAACTTCACCGCGGTCATGATCGCGGAGATGTATGCGTCCCGCACCGGCATCGGCCACCTGATCGCCAACTGGGGCGAGAACTTCCAGATGCGGCAGCTCTTCGCCGGCGTGATCCTGCTGGCCGCGGTCGCGATCCTCTTCAACGAGACGATCCGCTGGATGGAGGCGAGATGCAGCACCTGGCGGACGTGACGCGCGACCCGGCGGCGGGGGAGGCGGCGGTCGCGGTCGAGCGGCTGAGCCACGTCTATGACGGCCGCGACGGGCAGGTGCCGGCGCTGGAGGACATCGACCTGACCGTGGCGCCGGGGCGGTTCACCGTCATCGTCGGCCCCAGCGGCTGCGGCAAGACCTCGCTGCTGATGATGATGGCGGGGCTGCGCCGGGCCAGCACCGGCACGATCCGGCTCGCCGGCCGGCCGATCCTCGCCCCCGATCCCGACCGCGTCGGGGTCGTCTTTCAGGAGGCGAGTCTCTTTCCCTGGCAGACCGCGCTGGAGAATGTCGAGTTCCCGCTGACCCTGCGCCGCGTCGCCGCCGCCGAGCGCCGCCGGCGGGCCGAGGGGATGCTGAAGCTGGTCGGCCTCGAGGGCTTCGGCGGGCGCTATCCGCACGAACTGTCGGGCGGCATGAAGCAGCGCGTCTCGATCGCCCGCGGCCTCGTCCAGGACCCGCCGGTGCTGCTGATGGACGAGCCCTTCGCCGCGCTCGACGAGCAGACCCGCATGACCATGGGCCACGAGCTGCTGCGCATCTGGTCGCAGACCAGCAAGACCGTCGTCTTCATCACCCACAGCCTGACCGAGGCGGTCTATCTCGCCGACGAGGTGCTGGTGATGTCGGCCCGGCCGGGCCGCATCATCGACCGCATCACGGTCGACCTGCCGCGGCCGCGGACCTACGAGATGATGGCGACCGACCGCTTCGGCCGGCTGCGCGAACGGATCTGGCAGCAGATCCGCAAACCCGACTGACGCCGGAGGGGACGATGCGCCGACCGAGCCCCGCCGCCGCCCGCTGGCTGATCCTGGTGGCCCTGCTGCTGCTCTGGGAGTTCCTGCCGGCGACCCGGATCGTGCCCGAACTCTTCCTGCCGTCGCTGTCGAAGACACTGGCGGTGCTGTGGTCCGACCGGGCGGAATACGGCCGCAACCTGCTGGTGACCCTGCACGAGGTGGCGCTGGCGATGGTGATCGCCTGCGGCGCCGGCATCCTCGCGGGCGCGCTGGTCGGCGGCATCGCCGTCCTGCGCAACCTGCTGCTGCCGGTCTTCTCCAGCCTCTACGCGGTGCCGATCGTCATCCTCTACCCGATCTTCACCGCCTGGCTCGGCATCGGCTCGGAATCGAAGATCGCCTTCGCCGGCATCTACGGCTTCTTCCCGGTGATGCTGTCGACGGCGGCCGGCATCCGCACCATCGACCCGCAGCTGCTGCTGGCCGCGCGCAGCATGGGGGCGACGATCGGGCAGCAGATCGCCCGCGTCATCATCCCGGCCTCGATCCCGACGGTGCTGACCGGGCTGCGCCTCGGCGGCGCGCTGACCATCATCGGCGTCGTGGTGTCGGAGATGCTGACGGCGGCGGCCGGCATCGGCTACCTCGTCACCCGCTTCCGCACCATCCTCGACAGCCCGCGGGTGTTCGCGGCCGTGCTGCTGATCCTCGTCCTCTCCGTGCTCTTCGACGTGCTGGCGCGGATGGTCGAGCGCCGCACGCTGGTGTGGCAGACGGCGGGACGCCAGGGCCGTACCATCCCTGCCAGAGCTGCCACCGCCGCCACTTCGACGCCCGCCGTCGCCTGAACCCCGTCCGTCGCTTCGCGCCCAGGAGATTTCCGATGACGCTGCCCATCCTGCCGACCACCGTCGTCGGCAGCTACCCCCAGCCGGACTGGCTCGCCAACCGCAAGCTCCTGTCGAAGATCGTGCCGCGGGTCCGCCTGACCGACCTGTGGCGGGTGTCGGAGGAGTACCTGGAGCAGGCGCAGGACGACGCCACCGTCGTCGCCATCCGCGACATGGAGCGGGCCGGCATCGACATCGTCACCGACGGCGAAATCCGGCGCGAGAGCTATTCCAACCGCCTCGCCACGGCGCTGGAAGGGGTGGACGCGGACAACCCGGGCGAGATCGTCAGCCGCTCCGGTGCCGTCACCCTGGTGCCGCGCGTCGTCGGCCGCATCCGCCGCACCCATGCGGTCGAGGTGCGCGACATGCAGTTCCTGCGCGCCAACACCGACCGCACGGCCAAGATCACGCTGCCGGGCCCCTTCACCATGAGCCAGCAGGCCAAGAACGAGTTCTACAAGGACGAGGAGGAGATGGTCATGGACTTCGCCGCGGCGGTGAACGCCGAGGCGAAGGACCTGGAGGCGGCCGGTGCCGACGTCATCCAGCTCGACGAGCCTTGGCTGCGCAACAATCCCGAGCTCGCCCGCCGCTGGGCGGTGAAGGCGATCGACCGGGCGCTCGACGGGATCACGGTGCCGACGGTCGTCCATCTCTGCTTCGGCTATGCCGCCGTCGTGCCGGGCGAGAAGCCGACCGGCTACTCCTTCCTGGCCGAGCTCGCCGGCAGCCGGGCCGACCAGATCTCGATCGAGGCGGCGCAGCCGCATCTCGACCTCGGGGTGCTGGCGGACCTCGCACCCAAGAAGGTCCTGGTCGGCGTCCTCGACCTCTCCGACCCCGCGGTCGAGACCCCGGAGGTGGTCGCCGACCGCATCCGCGCGGCGCTGAAGTTCGCGCCGCCGGAGCGGATCGTGCCGGCGCCCGACTGCGGCATGAAGTACCTGCCGCGCGCGACCGCCTTCGGCAAGCTGAAGGCGCTGGCGGACGGTGCGGCGATCGTGCGGGCGGAGGTTTCCTGAGCCTGGGCCGGCAGGCGGCTACCCTGGCAGGATATTGTCGAGGGCGGTCCAGGCGGCCGGCGTGTCGGTCCAATGGATCGCGCGCCAGCCGGCGGCCAGTGCCGCCTCGACGTTCTCGGTGAGGTCGTCCACGAGCAGCAGGCTCGCGGGCGGAGCGCCGACGGTTGCCGCCACCGTGGCGAAGAAGGCCGGGTCGGGTTTGCGGAAGCCGACGCGGGCGGAATAGTGGATGGCGTCGACATGCGCGGCGAGCCCGAGGCGCTCCATCAGGTAGCGCGCCCGGCGATGCTCCTGGTTGGTGGCGAGGTGGACGCTGAGCCCGCCCCGCCGCAGGTGCGAAACCCGCTCCAGCAGGACCATATCCAGGCGCGAATCCTGCGCGAACCAATAGTCGGTCAGGCGCCCGACCGTGAGGTGCGGGGCGATCCGTGCGAGGACCGGCGCCAGCCGCTCGTCGAGACCGGCCCGCCCGACCAGGATGTCGTCCCAATGGATCGCGAAGAACTCGCGCCGGAGGTCGGCCGCATCCAGCCCGAGGTCGTCGAGCATGGAGGTCGACCAGGATCGCCCGTCGGCCGGTCGGCCGCAGACGACGACGCCGTCCACGTCCAGCATCAGCACCTGGACCGCCGTCACGAGGTGGCCCCGCCACCGACGCCGGCTATCTCGGCTTCCGGATCGAGATGCCGGGGATTCCAGCCCAACTCGCGCCTTGCCCTCGCGCCGCTCAGCCGCTGGTCGAGGGCGTAGCCGCGCGCCCACTCGCCGAGTTCGGCGGCTATGGCGTCGGCGGTGACGGTCCGCGGCTCGGCGTCCGGCGTGGCGAACCGCCGGGCGAAGGCGCGGGCGATCCGGCCGACCGCCAATCCTTCCGTGCCGACGCCGAGATAGCTGGCGCCGCGCGGCGCACGCTCCAGGGCCAGCGCATAGAGCCGCGCCAGATCGGCCCGGTGCACCAGGGGCCAGCGCACCGTCGGCCCGCCGACGACGTGGACCGCCGGCCCCGTCGCGGCCTGCCAGGCGAAGCGGTGGAAGACGCCGCCGCCATCGTCGCCATAGACCATGCCGGGATGGATGACGATGCCGTCGACGGCATCGCTGTCGATCACCCGCCGGGCATGCGGCACCATCCAGGCAAAGGCCGGCAGCGGATCGGGCGGGCTGTCCTCCGTCGCGACGCCGTCGCCGGTCGTCCCGAACAGCCAACACCCTCCAGTATAGACGAAGCGCGGCCGAACCTTCTGCGCCGCCAGCCGCGGCAGCAGGGCATCGAGAAGCCGCCCGTCGACCGTCGCCATCGCGGTCGAGAAATCGCAGGCGATGTGCACGACGGCATCGAGGTCGGGCAACCCATGCACCCAGCCGCCGGGTTCGGCGATGTCGCCCCGGACGAGGGCGGTGGCGCCGAGGCTGGCGGCCCGCTCCGCCGAGGCATCCGAGCGGACCAGCGCCAGCGTCTGGTGCCCGCCGCCGGCCAGCTCCGACAGGACGGCGGCACCGATCGATCCGGTGCCGCCGAGGACGAGGACGCGCAAGGCCGCCCTCAGCCGGCGATCCGGTCCAGCACCCCGTACCACGCCGTCATCACCGGCAGCACCGCGCGGCGCATCCCGTGCAGCGGGATCGGGCGCAGGGGGGTGATCGGGAAGGCGATCTGCTCCGGCGGTACGCCCGCCGCGAGGTCGGCCAGGAGGGCGCCCATGCGCGACGCCATGGCGACCCCGCGGCCGTTGTAGCCGAGGCCGGCCCAGACGCCCGGCGCCAGCGCGTGCAGGTGCGGCCAGTGGTCGAGGTTGACGGCGACCCGGCCGGCCCAGTGGTGCTCGTACGCGATGTCGGCCAGCGCCGGGAAGAGCTGCCCGACCCAGCGGCGCAGGCGCCCGGTGTCGCCGGCGTCGGGATCGTCCTTGAAGGTGCCGCGCCCGCCCATGACGAGCCGTCCCTGGGGATCGAGACGGAAATAGCGCAGCAGCCGGCGCGTGTCCGACAGGACATGGCCCTCGGGCAGGATGGTGCGGCGCAGGTTGTCGCCGATCGGCGCCGTCGCGATCTGGAAGCTCGAGACCGGCACGACGGACTGGGCGAGGCCCGGCCAGAAGCCGGTCGTATAGGCGTTGGTGCCGATCAGGACGCGGGCGGTGTCGACATGGCCGGCGGCGGTGCGCACGCGCCAGCCCTGGCCCTGCCGCTCGATGGCGGTGACCGGCGAGCCGCCATGGATGCGGGCGCCCAGCCGCTGGGCCGCGTCGGCGAGGCCGCGGGCATATCCCAGCGGATTGATGGCCCCGCCACGGGCATCGATCAGGCCGCCGACATAGTCGCCGGTGCCGAGGATACGCGCCATCTCCTCGCGGCCGGCGATCCGCACGGGCGCCCCGTGGGATTGCCAGTCGGCGCAGCGTGCGGCCACCGTCCGCAGCGCCGCTTCCGAATGGGCCGCCTGAACCCAGCCCGGTCGCGAGGCGTCGCAGGCAATGCGGTGGCGCTGGATCAGGTCGAAGGCGAAGTCGGCGGTGCCGCCGACGAGGTCGACGATGGCCTTGCCGCGGTCGCGCCCGTACTTCGCGAGGATCTCGGCCGGGCTGGCCTTGAGGCCGGCGATGATCTGGCCGCCGTTGCGGCCCGACGCGCCCCAGCCGGGCTCCGCCGCCTCCAGCAGCACCGGCTTCCAGCCGCGCTCGGCCAGATGCAGCGCCGCCGACAGGCCGGTGAAGCCGCCGCCGACGACCACGGCGTCGGCCTCGGCGGCGCCGGCCAGCGGCGGCGCCTGGATCGGCGGCCGCGCCGTCGCCGCCCACAGCGAGCGGGGCAGGGGGGCCGTACCCGCGAGCACGATGCGGTCGCTATCCGCCATGGACCAGCCTCCCGTCGACGAAGGTCATGTCGACCCGCACGTCGCGCAGTTCCATCGGGTCGATGGCGTAGGGATCGCGGTCGAGGACGGCGAGGTCGGCCAGCTTGCCGACTTCGAGCGAGCCCTTGATCCTCTCCTCGCGGCCCGACCAGGCGCCGAGGACGGTATAGGCGCGCAGTGCCTCGTCGACGGTGATCGCCTCGCGGATGTCGAGGTCGCCGCCGCTGTCGCTCCTGCGGTTCACCATCGACCAGATGGCGACGAACGGGTTGGCCTGGCAGACCATGGCGTCGGAATGGCCGGGCGCGGGGATGCCGGCGTCGATCAGGCTGCGGTGCGGCCACATCCAGCGCATCGCCGCCTGGCCGCGGTTGGCGATGTAGCCGTCGCCGAGGTCGTACATGAAGCCCGTCGCCGAGGAATCGACGACGCCGAGCCGCTTGATGCGCTCCAGGATCGGCGGCGTGACGTAGCAGCAATGCTCGACCCGCATCCGGTGGTCGGCGACCGGGTGGGCCGCCAGCGCCGCCTCGATGGCATCCAGCGCGAAGTCGATGCCGCGGTCGCCGAGCCCTTCGATCATCACCTGGAGCCCGGCGCCATGGGCGAGGGTGGCGCGGCGCTTCAAGTCGTCCGCCTCGTAGAGCAGCATCCCGCAATTGTTCTCGGGCTCGCCCTCGATCTTCCGGCCGACATAGGGCTCGTAGTAGGCGGCGGTGCGGCCGGAGGTCGAGCAGTCGGGGCACCATTCGACGCCGATGACCCGCACCCAGTCGCTGCCGAAGCCGGAGCGGATGCCGGCGGCGACGAAGCTCTCGACCAGCCCCTCCTCGCGGCCGCTGACGATGATGCCGGCGCGCATCGTCATGCCGCCTTCGGCCTCCAGCATCTGGTAGGCGCGGATCGCGCGGCGCCCGGCGAGCGAGTTGTAGACGGACGTGATGCCGTAGCGGTTCCAGTCGGCGAAGACCTGGCGCAGGCCACCCGCGATCTCGGCCTCGGTGTCGCCGGCGTGGATCTCGGTGAGGAAGATGTGCGTCGCCGTCTCGCGCAGGAGGCCGGTGAAGCGGTTGGTGGCAGGGTGCCGGTCGAAGCGGCCGAAGGGCGGGTCGTCGGCATTGTCGGAGATGCCGCAGGCCGCGAAGGCGGCCGTATTGGCGACGCCGAGATGGCCGTCGGTGCGCAGGAGGAAGACACGACGGCCGCCGGCCGCGGCGTCCAGCTCCTCGCGGGTCGGGAAGCCGCCGCTCTTCAGGTCGTTGAAGCGATAGCCGGCGAACCAGCCGTCCGGCGGCAGGTCGCGGCAGGCGGCGGCGATCCGGTCGAGGAGGGCGGCGCGGTCGGCCACCGCCGCCGGGCCGACATCGTGCCAGCGCGCCAGCCGGGCGGCGTAGCTGTCGGGATGGCAGTGCGAATCGACGATGCCGGGGATGGCCGTGCGCCCGCCGAGCTCGACGACCCGCGTGCCGGGGCCGGTCAGGGCGGCGATCTCGGCATCGCTGCCACGGGCGACGATGCGGCCGCCCGCCACGGCCAGCGCCTCGACCACCGTTCCGGCGGGGTCGAGCGTGACGATGCGGCCGCCCCGCAGCACGAGGTCGGGATGAAGCGCCATGGCAGGGTTCACTTCGCGGTCAGGT
>NZ_JAYSFE010000007.1:47430-49004 GCF_041913585.1 Allostella sp. | reverse complement strand
AGCGCCTGGACGTTGCGCTGCAGGATCTCGACCATCGGCCCGTAGGGGTCGCAGTAGGAGGGCGGGCTGCAGCCCGTCTCCTCGACCTCGACCCCCGGATAGTCGGCGAGGATGCGCCCGACCTCGGCCATCACCCGCTCCCGGGTCATGCCGGGCGGCATGCGGATGTCGGCCTCGAAGCGGCACTCGCTCGGGATCATGTTCACCTTCACCCCGCCATCCAGCAGGCCGACATTGAGGGTGACCTTGTCGGTGATCGCCCCGGCCCCGGCGCCCATCGCCCGGTCCGAGGCGTCGCGGGCCTCGTCCATCGCCGACATGACGTTGTGCGGCAGCTCGACCGGCAGGTCCTCGAGCCGGCCGAGCGCGCCGATGAGCTGCGTCGCGACGAGCGTCGCGCTCTTCGTCAGGTGGGTGTAGGCGCCGTGAGCGCCGTCCGCCCGGACGGTGAAGCGCAGCCAGAGCGGCCCCTTCTCGCCGAAGCGGATGGTGTTGGGGCCGGACGGCTCGCCGTTGAGGCAGCAGTCGCCCAGCACTTCGGGCTCATGGTCCATCAGCCAGCGTGCGCCCCACGGTCCGAACGTCTCCTCGTCGGAGACGGCGGTCAGCGTCAGCTTGCCCGGCAGTCGGTCGCGCAGCCGGTGCAGCAGCGCGTAGGTGACGATGGAGGCGGTGGTGCCCGGCTTCATGTCGGCGGCACCCCGGCCGTAGAGCTTGCCGTCGACGATGTCGCCGCTCCACGGGTCCCGGCTCCAGCCATGGTCGCTGGCGACCGGGAAGACGTCGATATGGCCGTTGAGGACGAGATGCCGGCCCGGCCCGCCGCCGCCCGCGAAGGTGCCGACGAAGTTCGGCATCTCCGGGTTGGGGGCGACGATGCGGTAGGGCAGGGCCTCGGCGTCGAGCCGTTCCTGCACCACGGCGGCGGCGGCGCGGGTGTCGCCGGGCGGGTTGGGGCTGCGGGCGCGGACGAGGCGCTGGAGGAAGCGGATGATCTCGTCCTGCTCCGCCTCGATCCAGCGCAGGATCCGGTCGCGGTCGGCGGTCATGGTTCAGCCCGCGACATGGTATTCGGGGGAGAGGCGGCTCAGCACCTCGGCACCGCTCTCGCCGACGACGATGGTGTGGCCGAGCGACATGGCGAGGTTGGCCGGCGCGTCGATCAGGATCGCGTGCAGGAAGAGCACCATGCCCGGCTGCGTCGGGATGACATTGCCGCTGTAGAGCATCGGCGGCACGTCCATCCAGGTCGGCCGGAAGCTGCCGCCCAGCGAATAGCCGCAGGCCGACATGCGGAACTCGCCGTAGCCGGCGGCGTCGTAGACGCGGCGATGGGCGTCGTCGATCTGCCCCAGGATGCTGCCCGGCCGGGCCGCCTCGGTCATCGCCGCCATCGCCTCGCGCGTCACCTCGAACATGCGGCGCTGCTTGTCGTTGCCGCGGCCGACGGCGATCGTCCGCATCAGGCAGGCGCAGTAGTGGCGGTAGCTGCCGGCGAACTCCATGGTCAGCTGGTCGACGGCGTCGAGATGGCGGTAGCCGGTGGCGCTGCGCACCAGGAGCGCCCGGTCGCC
>NZ_JAYSFE010000007.1:45592-47330 GCF_041913585.1 Allostella sp. | reverse complement strand
CTTGCGATGCGGTCCGCGAACTCCTCCCGGTCGAAATGCAGCGCCATCGGGCGACCTCTTATTGATCGATCAGTGGCGATGGTGGCACGGGGCGCGGCGCTCCGCCATCGCTTGCGTGGCGCTCCGGCGCGGGTCTAACGTTCCCCGGCAACAGGGCTTCCGGGGAGAAGAACCATGTCCATGAAGGGCAGTGCGGTCGCGGCCGTGGCGATCGGCGTGCTGGCGTTGCCGGCGGCCGCCCAGCAATCGATTACCGTCGCCTCCTGGGGCGGCGCCTACCAGGACGCGCAGCGCAAGGCGTGGTTCGAGCCCGCCGCCAAGGACCTCGGCATCACCATCAAGGAGGACACGACGTCGGGCGTCGCCGACGTCCGCGCCCAGGTGAAGTCGGGCAAGGTGACCTGGGACCTCGTCCAGCAGGGCACCAACGGCTGCATCCTGCTGGAGCGCGAGGGCAACCTCGAGAAGCTCGACCCGGCGGTGGTCAAGACCGACGGCATTCCCGCCGACATGAAGTCGGACCACTGGGTCGCCAACCTCGTCTATTCGACGGTCATCGCCTGGAACACGAAGACGTACAAGGACAAGAAGCCCCAGGGCTGGGCCGACATGTACAACTTCAAGGACTTTCCAGGCGGCCGGTCGATGCGGCGCAGCCCGATGTACAACCTCGAGGCGGCGCTGATCGCCGACGGCGTCGACCCGCAGAAGCTCTACCCGCTCGACGTCGACCGCGCCTTCCGGAAGATGCGCGAACTGAAGCCGCACATCGTCGCCTGGTGGCCGTCGGGCGCGGCCTCGGCGCAGCTCATCAACGACGGCGAGGTCGACATGATCGGCCTCTGGAACGGCCGGGTGCAGGCGGTGATGAAGGAGGGCGCCAAGGCGGATCTCACCTTCAACCAGCAGATCATCCTCGCCGACTGCTGGGCGATCCCCAAGGGGGCGCCGAACAAGGCGCTTGCGATGAAGGCGATGGCGCACATGCTGACGCCGGAGGCCCAGGCCCGGCTGCCGCTCCACATCAACTACGGCCCCTCCAACGCCAAGGCCTACGAAACCGGCATCATCACGCCGGAGATGGCCAAGGCGCTGCCCTCGTCGCCGGAGAACCTGAAGAACTCCTTCACCCTCGACGTGAAGTGGTGGGCGGACAATCTCGACGCCGTCACCAAGCGCTTCGACCAGTTCATCCAGGAGTGACGGAGCGGCGTCCCGGAGCGGCGGGCGGGGGGCGGGCATGACCGCCTCCCGCTCGGCGCCGACCGTCACCATCCGGGAGGTGACGAAGACCTACGGCCGCTTCCGCGCGCTGGACGCCGTCAGCCTCGACATCGCCGCCGGCGAATTCGTGACCCTGCTCGGGCCCTCGGGCTCGGGCAAGACGACGCTGCTCATGGTCCTGGCCGGGTTCGTGCGGCCGGATTCCGGGTCGATCCGCTTCGGCGAGACGGAGATGATCCTGGAGCCGCCGCACCGGCGCGACATCGGCATCGTCTTCCAGAACTATGCGCTGTTCCCGCACATGACGGTGGCGGGCAATGTCGGCTACCCGTTGCGGCTGCGCGGCGTCGCCAGGCCCGAGATCGGGCGGCGGGTCGAGGAGGCGCTGGCCTTGGTCCAGCTCCAGGGCTATGGCGAGCGCCGCGTCGACCAGCTCTCGGGCGGCCAGAAGCAGCGCGTGGCGCTCGCCCGCGCCGTCGTCTTCGAGCCGCGCATCCTGCTGATGGACGAGCCC
>NZ_JAYSFE010000007.1:0-45492 GCF_041913585.1 Allostella sp. | reverse complement strand
GGCGCTCGCCCGCGCCGTCGTCTTCGAGCCGCGCATCCTGCTGATGGACGAGCCCTTGTCGGCGCTCGACAAGAAGCTGCGCGAGCAGATGCAGATCGAGATCCGCCAGCTCCACGAGCGGCTTGGCATCACCACCGTCTACGTCACGCACGACCAGCGCGAGGCGCTGACCATGTCGGACCGGGTCGCCGTCATCGACCAGGGCCGCTTCGCCCAGATCGACGTGCCGGACCGTCTCTACGAGCGCCCGGCCAACCGCTTCGTCGCCGATTTCGTCGGTGAGTCGCACTTCCTGCCGGTCACGGTCGCGGGCGGGTCGGTCCGGCTCGGCGGCCGGACGCTGCGGCTCGCCGACGGCGTCCCGCTGCCCGCCGGTCCGGCACTGCTGGTCGTGCGGCCGGAGAAGCTCGATATCCTGGACGACGCGGGCGACGGGCTGAACCGCATCGACGGGACCGTCGAGGGCTCGGTCTACCAGGGGGAGAGCTTCCTGCTCCAGGTGCGGACCGCGGACGGCGCCCACATCGCCATGCGCCAGCCGACCCGGCGGGCGGCGCTGCGCCGGCTGCCGCAGCCGGGCGAACCGGTGGCGCTCGGCCTCCATCCCGACGACACGATCCTGGTCGCCGCCGAGGCGGTGCGATGAGTGCGGGTGCCAACGAGGCCGCGCTCGCCCGCGCCGAGCGGCGGGAGGCACGGGGTCTCTTCCTCCTCTGCTCGCCGGCGGTGCTGCTGATCGGCCTCGTGATCTTCCTGCCGATCGGCTGGCTCTTCGCGCTCTCGTTCCAGAACGAGCAGGGCGCCTTCACGCTCGACCACTATGCCCGGATGCTGCATCCGGCCTACACCCGCAGCTTCCAGACGACGCTGGAGCTGAGCTTCCTCGTCACCGGCATCTGCTGCCTGCTGGGCTATCCGCTGGCCTACCTGATGAGCCAAGTTCCGAAGGCCTGGCGGGCGATCATCTTCGTCTGCGTGCTCTTCCCGTTCTGGACTTCGCTGCTCGTGCGGACCTACGCGTGGCTGGTGCTCCTGCAGCGCCGCGGCGTCGTCAACAGCTGGCTGCAGGACCTCGGGCTCGTCGACCAGCCGCTGCGCCTCGTCCACAACTTCACCGGCACCGCGATCGGCATGACCCAGATCATGCTGCCCTTCATGGTGCTGCCGCTCTATGCCGCGATGACGGCGGTCGACCGCGACTACGTCAAGGCGGCCTCAAGCCTCGGCGCCTCACCGATCAGATCCTTCTGGCAGGTGTTCTTCCCGCTGACCCTGCCCGGCCTGCTCGCGGGCATCGTGCTGGTCTTCGTCCTCTGCCTCGGCTTCTACGTCACCCCGGCGGTGCTGGGCGGCGGACGGGTGCTGATGTGGTCGATGTCGATCGAGCGGTCGGTCGCGGTCTATTCCGACTGGGGCGCGGCGAGCGCCCTCGGCGTCGTGCTGCTGGTGGTGACGCTCGGCATCCTCTGGATCATGAACCGGCTCTTCGGGGTCGGACAGGCGATCGGCGGCCGGTGATGGCCGACCCGGTCTCGGGCGTGCCGATCGGCCGCGGCCGCCGCCTCTGGCTCTATGCGCTGGGGTTCCTGATCCTGCTCTTCCTGGTGCTGCCGACGATCATCGTCATCCCGATGAGCTTCAGCGGCACGCGCTTCCTGCGCTTTCCGCCCGAGCAGCTTTCCTGGCGCTGGTACCAGGCCTATTTCGGCTCGGTCGAATGGCGCGACGCGACCTTGGTCTCCCTCAAGGCGGCCGTGCTGACGATGCTGGTGGCAACCCCGCTCGGCGTCATGGCGGCCTACGGCCTGCACGCCTCGCGCTCGAAGCTGTCGCGGCTGGTCGAGACGGCCTTGATCGCGCCCCTGATCCTGCCGCTGATCCTGGTCTCGATCGGGGTCTTCTTCCTCTATGCCCGCATCGGCCTCAACAACACGCTGACCGGGCTGGTGCTGGCCCATGTCTGCCTTGCCATGCCCTTCGTCTTCGTGACGGTGCTGGCCGGCCTCAAGGGCTACGACATGAACCAGGAGCGGGTGGCGCGCAGCCTCGGCGCGTCCCGCCTCGTCGCCTTCCTCACCGTCACCCTGCCGCAGGTGCGGTTCTCGGTCTTCTCGGGCGCACTCCTCGCCTTCATCACCTCGCTCGACGAGGTGGTCGTGGCGCTCTTCATCAGCGGCGGCGAGAACGCGACGCTGACCCGCCGCATGTTCACCGCGCTCCGCGACGAGATCGATCCGACGGTGGCTGCCATCTCCTCCCTGCTCGTCGCCCTCACGCTCACCCTGCTGGCGCTCGGCCTCGTCTTCGGAGACCGCCGCACCGGCGCGCGATAGGACCCACCATGACCGCCTCGCTTCCCGCCCGCGCCGACGTCGTCATCGTCGGCGGCGGCATCATCGGCTGCTCGATCGCCTACCACCTGACCAAGCTCGGCATCCGCGACGTGGTGCTGCTGGAGCGCCGCCAGCTCACCTGCGGCACCACCTGGCACGCGGCCGGCCTGATCGGCCAGCTCCGCGCCTCGCGCAACATGACCGAGCTCGCGAAATACACCTCCGACCTGCTCTACGAGCTGGAGCGCGAGACCGGGCAGTCGACGGGCTTCAAGCAGAACGGCTCTGTCTCGGTCGCGCTCAACGCCGAGCGCTTCCACGAGATGAAGCGCGGCGCCTCGATGGCCAAGATGTTCGGCCTCGCCGTCGACGTCATCGGGCCGGCCGAAATCAAGGCGAAGTACCCGCTGCTCGACCTCGATGGCGTGGTCGGCGGCGTCTTCCTGCCGAAGGACGGACAGGCGAACCCGGTCGACGTGACCCAGGCCTATGCCAAGGGAGCCCGCATGGGCGGCGCCCGCATCGTCGAGGGCGTCGCCGTCGAGCGCATCCTGGTCGAGGGCGGGCGCGCCGTCGGCGTGCGCACGGCGCAGGGGGAACTGCGCGCCGGGACGGTGGTGCTGGCGGGCGGCATGTGGTCGCGGGCGCTCGGGGCGGCCGTCGGCGTGTCGCTGCCGCTGCACGCGGCCGAGCATTTCTACATCGTCACCGAGGCGCTGGCCGGCGTGCCGCGCGACCTGCCGGTGCTGCGGGTGCCCGACGAGAGCGCCTACTACAAGGAGGACGCCGGCAAGATGCTGGTCGGCGCCTTCGAGCTGGTCGCCAAGCCCTGGGGCATGGACGGGATCCCGGACGATTTCGCCTTCGACAGCCTGCCCCCCGACATGGACCATTTCGAGCCGATCCTGGAGCGCGCGATCGGCCGCCTGCCGATCCTGGCCGAGGCCGGCATCCAGACCTGGTTCAACGGGCCGGAGAGCTTCACGCCCGACGACCGCTACCTCCTCGGCGAGACGGCGGAGGTGCGCGACCTCTTCGTCGCCTGCGGCTTCAATTCGATCGGCATCCAGAGCTCGGGCGGCGTCGGCAAGGTGCTGTCGGAATGGATTCGCGACCGCCATCCGCCGATGGACCTGGCCGACGTCGACGTGCGCCGGATGCAGCCCTTCCAGTCGAACCCGCGCTATCTCCGCGACCGCACGGTCGAGACGCTGGGCCTGCTCTACGCCATGCACTGGCCCTACCGGCAGGTCGAGAGCGCCCGCGGCACCCGTCGTTCGCCCTTCCACGACCGGCTGGTCGCCGCCGGCGCCTGCATGGGCGAGATGGCGGGGTGGGAGCGTCCCAACTGGTTCGGCGAGCCGGGGTCGCGCCCCGAGTACGAATACAGCTGGGGCCGGCAGAACTGGTTCGCGGCGACGGCGGCCGAGTGTCTCGCGGTGCGCGACCGGGTGGCGCTCTTCGACCAGTCCTCCTTCGCCAAGTTCCTGGTCGAGGGGCCGGACGCACTGGCGCTGCTGAACCGCGTCTCCGCCGCCGACATCGACCGCCCCGTCGGGCGCGTCGTCTACACCCAGTGGCTCAACGCCCGCGGCGGCATCGAGGCCGACCTGACGGTGACGCGGCTCGCCGAGACCCGGTTCCTGGTGGTCACGAGCGGGGCGGCGCAGACGCGCGACCGCGCGTGGCTGGAGGCGCAGGTGCCCGCCCAAGCACGCGTCTTCGTCCTCGACGTCACCTCGGGACTGCCGATGCTGGGGCTGATGGGGCCGCGCTCGCGCGACCTGATGGCCCGGCTGACCGGCGAGGACATGTCCAACGACGCCTTTCCCTTCGCGACCTCGCGCGAGGTCGGGATCGGCTATGCGACGGTGCGGGCGAGCCGGATCACCTATGTCGGCGAACTCGGGTGGGAACTCTACGTCCCGGCCGAGTACGCGGCTCACGTCTTCGACCGGATCGTCGCCGAAGGTGCGGAGTTCGGGCTCGGCCATGCCGGCTATCACGCCATGAACGCCTGCCGGATGGAGAAGGGCTATCGCCACTGGGGCCACGACATCGGCGGCGAGGACGATCCGGTCGCGGCCGGGCTCGGCTTCGCGGTGGCCTGGGACAAGCCGGGCGGCTTCGTCGGCCGCGACGCGCTGCTGCGCATCCGCGAGGCCGGCACGCCGAAGCGCCGGCTGGTGCAGTTCCGCCTCGCCGACGACCGGCCCTCGCTGCATCACGAGGAGCCGGTATGGCGCGACGGCGCCATCGTCGGCAGCACCACGTCGGGCATGTACGGGCACCGCATCGGCGCCTCGCTCGGCATGGGCTACGTGGCGAACCCGGACGGCGTCACCGCGGAGTGGCTGGCCGCGGGCCGCTTCGAGGTCGAGGTGGCGTGGGAGCGGCACGCCGCCACGGCCCAGCTGGCCCCCTTCTACGACCCGAAGGGGGTGCGCATCCGCGGCTGATGCCAAGCCCGGCCTTGCCCCCGACCGCCGTTGCGTCCCCCGCGTGCACGCAGCGCAGCGAAGCGGAACGCGCAGCCGAGGGACGCTGGAGCGGCCGATCCGGTCCGCGTTCCTCGACCCGAGCGGGGCGTCGCCGGACCTGGCATGAGAAGCCGCCTCACGCCACCTTCGGCTGCCGGAGGATGTTCGCCTCGGCGCCGCACAGCAGGGCCTGGGAGACGGCGACCTCGAGGGTCTGCGGCTCGAACGGCTTGGCGACGAGGAAGGCCGGCTCGATGCGCTCGCCGGTCAGGAGGCGCTCCGGATAGGCGGTGACGAAGACGACCGGGACCGACAGCATCTCCAGGATGCGCGCGGCCGCGTCGATGCCGGTGCTGCCGTCCTCGAGCTGGACGTCGGCCAGCACCAGCGACGGCTTGCGCGCCTTGGCGAGGGCGATCGCCTGGTCCGAGGTCGCGGCGACGCCGATCACGTCATGGCCCATGTCCTTGAGGATGCCGGCGATGTCGAGGGCGATGATCGGCTCGTCCTCGATCACCAGCACCTGGGCGCTCGGCTGCGCCCGCAGTTGGTCCCAGGCGCGGTTGAGCATGTCGACCGTCATTTCCTGGGATTCGCCGATGATGCGGGCGACCTCCGGGATCGGGAAACCTTCGGTATGCGTCAGGAGAAGCACCTGCCGGTTCCGCTCCGAGAGGCCGCGCACACGCTGCGCGACGCCGCGGTCGAGCGGGTCCTCCAGCAGATCGTCGTCGTCGGCGAAGTCGTCGGGCGGCAGCACCAGACGCTCGTGCACCTTGTGGAAGAGCACGAACAGGTCCGCCCGGCTCATCATCTGCGCCCGGTCGCGGTCGGGATCGGCGAGGAGCGCCTCCAGGCAGCCGCGCACGCAGGCATCGCCCGCCGCCTGCGAGCCGGTGAGGGCGCGCGCATAGCGGCGCAGGTAGGGCAGGTGGGCGGCGACGGAGGCTCGTCCTGGGTCGGTCATGGTCGATGGTCCCTGCGCTGAGTGGGCGGTTCGCGGGTCGGGCGTCCGAGGGGAAGGGGCGCTTGCGGCTCCAGGCCGGACGGCAGGCCGGCCGCCGCGCCCCGCCGCGCAGCCGATCCCCCGATGGCGTGAACCCGTCGCATCCCGTTGCGGGAACGCGGCCCGCGGCGCAGGGTTCCCGTCAGGCGACGACTTTTCGCTGGCGCAGGTCGCCGATGGCATGGTCCGGCAGGCGGAGGATGCCCGCCAGGATCTCGTCGGTGTGCTGGCCCAGCGCCGGTGCCGCCAGTGCCGGCAGCCGTTCGACGGCGGCGAAGTCGAGCGTCGCGCGCGGCACCCGGTAGCTCCCGATGCGGGGCTGGTCGACGATGCCGATGAGGGGGTTGTCGGTGCTGGCGCGCGGATCCTCGGCGAGCAGTTGCCCGATGTCCTGATAGGGACCCCAGAGCACGTCCCCGGCGGTGAAGGCCTGACGGACCTCCTCCAGCGTCCGCCGCGCGATCCACGGACCGAGCACGGCGGCGATGCCGTCGCGGGCGAGGAAGCGATCGCCTTCCTTCCGGAGGTCGACCTCGTAGAGCTGCTCGACGAGCGCGAACTTGGCGGCGAGCCCGGTCGTCGCGACCAGAGCCGACCACTGGCGTTCGCTGATCGCCGCCACCATCACCCGGCGGCCGTCGGCGGTGGGGAAGTCGCGGCCGAAGGCGCCGTAGATGTCGTTGCCGCAGGCGCGGCGCGCGGTGCCGTTGATCTCGGCCTCGCCGATCATGCCGAGCGCGCCGACGACCGCCAGGCCGACGTCGAAGAGCGGCAGCCGGATGAGCTGCCCCTGGCCGGTCGCCTGGCGGTGCCGTTCGGCCGCGAGCAGCCCGACGCAGGCGGTGAGGCCGGCGGCGACGTCCCAGCCCGGCATGACGTTGTTGACCGGCTTGGCGGCGCCCTCGGTCCCGGTGATGGCGGGAAATCCGACGGCGCAGTTGACCGTGTAGTCGACGGCCGAAGAGCCGTCATGGGCGCCGACCACGTTCAGCATGATGAGATCGGCACGACGTGCCTTCAGCCGCGCGTAGTCGAGCCAGCCGGTGCCCGGGAAGTTGGTGAGGAACAGGCCGGAACCGGGACCGTCCGCGGTGATGAGCGCCGTCGCCAGTTCTCGGCCCTCGGGCGAGCGCAGGTCGATGGCGATCGAGCGCTTGCCCTTGTTGAGGCCGGCCCAGTAGAGGCTCTCGCCCGACTCCGTCACCGGCCACCGGCGATGGTCGATGCCGCCGCCGATCGGATCGAAGCGGATGACGTCGGCGCCGAGCTGCGCCAGCGTCATGCCGCCGAGCGGCGCCGCGACGAAGGCGGAGCCCTCCACGATCCGCAACCCCGACAGAATCCCCGCCATTCCGCCACTCCCTCGCGTATCCGCCCAAGATTCTTCGGGATCGGACAGAACCGATCCGGCCGCTGCGACGACCGATCGGTGATCGTCGCTCGGGAGGGATGGATGGCATTTCCCGCGGAGTCTTCCAATCCCGCATTCGCGTCGCTGCCGCCGGGACTGCAGTCGGCCCTGGTCGGCGAGGGGCCGGTCGTCCGCTATGCCGCCCGGCTGGCGGCGGGCGCGCCGCTGCTGTTCGTCTCGGCGAACGCGGTCCTCTGGCTCGGCTCCCTGCCCCGGCGCGGCCGCGGCTGGTCCGGCTTCGTCCATCCGGAGGACCGGCGGCGCTATGCGCAGGCCCTGCGCCGGGTCGCCGAGGCCGGAACGACCGAGGTCGAGTACCGTCTTCTCGGCAGCGACGGGTCCATCTGGGTGCGCGACCGCCTGATCGCGGCCGACGACGGGTTCGCCTCGACCGTCGTCGACATCACCCGCGAGCGGCAGGCCGAGGCGCGGGCTGCCGATGCGACGGTGCTGATGTCGGCGATGCTGCGCTCGGCGCTCGACGCCGTCGTCACCGTCGGGGAGGATGGCCGCGTCGTCGAGTTCAATCCCGTGGCCGAGCGCATGTTCGGCCGGGCGCACGCCGAGGCCGTGGGAACGCGGTTCTCGGACCTGGTGGCCGCCGATGCCGGCGGGCCGCTCGACGATGCCGCCGTCTCCCGGTGGCTGCAGGGCATCCCCTCGGCCGGCACCGCCCGCCGCCTGCAGGTGACGGCGCGCCGCGGCGGCGGCGGCGAGTTCCAGGCCGAACTGACGATCCTCGCGGTGCGCCTCGACGGCGGCACCCTCTTCGTCGCCGAGTTCCGCGACATCAGCGGGCGGGTCGCGGCCGAGCGCGAGCGCGAGCGTTCGGTGCAGCGGCTTTGCGAGGCGATCGACCGGCTGCCCGCGGGCTTCACCATCACCGGCCCCGACGACCGCATCGTGCTGTGCAACGAGGCCGCCGCCCAGGCCATGGGGCGCCCGGTCGAGGAGATGATCGGCAAGAAGCGGCGCGAGCTGATCGCCAAGTCCATCCCGATGCTCTCGGCCGTGGACGGCTGTGCGTTCGACGGCGCCCCCGGGGAGGCGGCGCGCCTGATGCAGCGCCTGTGTTCGTTGGATGGCGACTCGATCGAGCTGCAACTGAAGAGCGGGGCGACGATGATCGTCGGGACCTCTCGCCTCTCGGACGGCAGTCTGGTGTGCGTGCGCACCGACGTGACCGCGATCCGCCAGGCCGAGCGGGCGGTGCGCGACAGCGCCGAACTGCTGCGCAAGGTCCTGGAGGCCAGCCCGGTCGCGATCAAGATGACGCGCCTGTCCGATGGCCAGATCATCTACCAGAGCCCGGCCTCGCGCAGCCTCTACGGCGGCCGGCCGGATGGCGCTCCGGCCTATGCCCGCGACGCGTTCGTCGATCCCGCCGACAGCGATCGGCTCAAGGCGCGGCTGCTGCGCGACGGTCTCGTCGACGGGTTCGAGGCCGAGCTGCGGCGCGGCGACGGCGTGCGCTTTCCGGCCGCCATCTCGGCGCGGACGATCGAGATGCATGGCGAGCGCATGGTCGTCGGCTGCACCTTCGATCTCAGCGAGCGGCACGCGGTCGAGGCGGAGCTGGCGCGCCAGCGCGAGGCCCTGCACCAGAGCGAGAAGCTGGCCGCGCTGGGCGAGCTGCTCGCCGGGGTCGCCCATGAGCTCAACAATCCCCTCTCCGTGGTGGTCGGCCAGGCGCTCCTGCTCAAGGAGACCTGCGGCGATCCCGCGCTCGTCCAGCGTCTCGGCCGGCTGGAGCGGGCCGCCGACCGCTGCGTCCGGATCGTCAAGACCTTCCTCGCGATGGCGCGCCGCCGGCCACGGCGGTCCGAGAGCCTGTGCCTCAACCAATCGATCCGCGAGGCCGTGGAGGTCGCCGGCCACGCGCTGCGCTCCTCGGGAGTGGGCGTGCGGATGCGGCTCGCCCGCGACCTGCCGGCGATCCTGGGCGATCCCGATCAGCTGGCCCAGGTCCTGACCAACCTGATCTTCAATGCCGAGATCGCGATGCGCGAGGTGGCGGGCGACCGCCTGCTGACGCTGACGACGGCGGTCGCGGAGGGTGGACGCGCGGTCGTCCTGACGGTTCGCGACACCGGTCCCGGCGTTCCGCCCGAGCTCCGGGCGCGGGCCTTCGAGCCGTTCTTCACGACCCGCGGCATCGGCAGCGGCACCGGCATCGGGCTCGCCTTCTGCCACCGGGTCGTCGAGGGCCACGGCGGCCGCATCACCCTCGACGGCGGCCGTACCGGCGGCGCGGTGTTCACCGTCCGGTTGCCGGTCGGCGATGCCGCGCCGGCGACGCCGGAGACCCCGGCGGTGGAGCCGGAACCGGCCGGTCGGCGGGTGCTGGTGATCGACGACGAGGTCGACGTGGCGGACGTGCTCGCGGCGATGCTGCGGCGGCAGGGCGACCGGGTCGAGACCGCCATGTCCGGCGGCGACGCGCTCCTGCACCTGCGGCGGGGCACCTTCGACCTCGTCCTCAGCGACCTCCGGATGCCGGGACTCGACGGCGAGACGCTCTACCGCATCCTCGCCGAGGAGCAGCCGGAGACGGTGCGCCGCCTCGGCTTCATCACCGGCGACGCCATGGGCAGCCGGGCCCAGCGCTTCCTCGCCAGGAGCGGGCGGCCCTACCTGGAGAAGCCGATCACCCCGGCCGACCTGTCACGTCTCGTCGCTGCGATCGGCGGCGGCGCCGCCGGTCCATGACCGCCGCCGCCAGCATCCTCGTCGTCGACGACGAGGCGGACCTGCGGGAGACGGTCGCGGACTATCTCCGCCTGCACGGCCTGGAGACGCGCGCGGCCGACGGCGGCGCGGCGATGCGGCGGATGCTGGCGGCGGCGCCGGTCGACCTCGTGGTCCTGGATGTCCGCATGCCGGGCGAGGACGGCCTGTCGCTGGCGCGGGAACTGCGCTCGACCAGGGATGTCGGCATCGTCATGGCGACCGCGGTCGGCGACATCGTCGACCGCGTGGTCGGGCTCGAAGTGGGTGCCGACGACTACGTCGCCAAGCCGCTCGACCTCCGCGAACTCCTGGCGCGCGTCCGGGCCGTGCTGCGGCGGCGCGGCCGGTGCGGCGCCGGCCGGATCGATCCGGCCCCGCCCGATTCGGGTGGGCTCGGGTCGGCCCCCCGTGCGGGCACATTGCCGACCGTGCGCTTCGGCCGGCACGAGTTCGACCCTGCGGCCAGCGAATTGCGCTGCCCGGAGGGACGGGCGATCCGGCTCACGCGCTCGGAATGCGACCTCCTCGGCGCGTTCGCCCGCAATCCCAACCGGGTGCTCTCGCGCGACGAACTGCTCGGGCTCGTCCACGGTGACGAGGCGGACTCCTTCGATCGCAGCATCGACATGCGCATCGCCCGCATCCGCCGCAAGATCGAGGTCGACCCGGCCCGGCCGGCGGTGATCCGCACCGCGCGCGGCGCCGGCTACATCTTCGCCTGCCCGGGCGCAGCCGATACGGGACTGTTACCCGACTGAAACACGAATCCCGCGCCGCGTGATCGGCCGGAAACCGGGCGTCGCTATTCCTCCCAGCCGTCGAACGCCGGCCTGTCGCCGGCGCCACCGGAGAGACGGGATGGATACGATGCACATCACGACCAGCGACGGTGCGCGGATCGGCTACGACGTCAGCGGCCGGGGCCCCGCCATCGTCTTCCTGCACTGCACCGCCGCGTCGCGCGGGCAATGGTCCGAACTGCGGCGGGCCTACGAAGCGCGGTGGACCACGGTCGCGATCGACCTCCATGGCCATGGCGACAGCCATCCCTGGCACGGCCGCCGCGGGCTGCGTCTCGCCGACGAGGCGGCTGCCGTCGCGGCGGTGCTGGCCCGGCTCGACGGACCGGCGCATGTCGTCGGCCATTCCTACGGCGGCGCCGTCGCCCTCAACCTCGCCCTGTCGGGCGTCCCGCTCGCCTCCCTGACCCTGGTCGAGCCGGTCGCGTTCCACCTCCTGCGCGACGGCACCGCGGCGACGGCGTCGCTCGTCGCCGAGGTCGCGACGATCGCCGGGGCCGTCGCGGACGGCGTCCGGTCCGGCGACCACGCGGCCGCCATGGCGACGTTCGTCGACTACTGGAGCGGCGCCGGGACGTGGGCCGCCATCCGCGAGGACCGGCGGCCCGCGGTGGCGGGCATGGCGCCGGCCGTCGCCCTTCATTTCGGGGCCGCGATGGGCGACGCCACCCGGCTCGCCGACTGCGCCCGGCTCGACGTGCCGACCCTGGTGCTCGCCGGCGACCGGACCAGGGCGCCTGCCGCCGCCATCGCCAGCCGCCTCGCGGGCGCCATTCCCGGCTGCCACGCCCGCATCGTCGCGGGTGCCGGACACATGCTGCCGCGAACCCATCCCGATCCGTTCCTGCGGGCGCTGGGCGCCCACCTGGAGCGTGTCATCGCCGGCGCGGAGGAGGCCCGCCTCCCCGCCGTCGCCTGAAGCCCGGGCCGTCCCCCCAACGCACCGATGGAGACCCCCATGACCACGACCTCGAAGCACGCCGCCACGCTCGCGATCCATGCCGGCTTCCGCAAGGATCCGGCGACCAACGCCGTCGCCGTGCCGATCTACCAGTCGGTCGCCTTCGACCTCGAAAGCACCGACCGCGCCTCGAACCTCTTCGCGCTCAAGGAGTTCGGGAACATCTACACGCGCATCGCCAACCCGACCTCGCAGGTTCTGGAGGAGCGGATGGCGGCGCTGGAGGGCGGAGCCGCCGCGATGGCGGTCAGCTCCGGCCAGGCGGCGACCGCGATGGCGCTGCAGAACATCGCCCATGCCGGCGACAACATCGTCAGCTCGACCGACCTCTACGGCGGTTCCTGGAACCTGCTCTCCAACACCTTCCGGAGCATGGGGATCGAGGTCCGCTTCGTCGATCCGGCCGACCCGGAGAATTTCCGCCGGGCGACCGACGCGCGGACCCGCGCCTACTACGCCGAGACCCTGCCCAACCCGAAGCTGCAGGTGTTCCCGATCGGCGAGGTGGCGCGCATCGGCGAGGCCGTGGGCGTGCCGCTGATCGTCGACAACACGGCGGCGCCGCTGATCTGCCGGCCGTTCGACCACGGCGCCCACGTCGTCGTCTATTCGGCGACCAAGTATCTCGGCGGGCACGGCACCTCGATCGGCGGCATCATCATCGACGGCGGCCGCTTCGACTGGGAGAAGCACGGCGAGCGCTTCCCGATGCTGACGCGGCCCGACCCGAGCTATCACGGCGCGGTGTGGACCGAGGCGGTGAAGCCGCTGGGTCCGGTCGCCTACATCATCAAGGCGCGCACGACCCTCCAGCGCGACCTCGGCTGCCCGATGAGCCCCTTCAACGCCTTCCAGTTCATCCAGGGGCTGGAGACGCTGGCGCTCCGGATGCGCGAGCACTGCCGCAACGCCGACCGGGTGGCGGAGTGGCTGGCCGGCCGTCCCGAGGTGGTGCGGGTGATCCACCCGAGCCGCTTCACGGGCGAGCAGAAGCGCCGGGCCGAGACCTACATGACGGGTGGCCTGGGCGGTCTCGTCGGCTTCGAGCTGGCCGGTGGCCGGGAGGCGGGGCGGCGCTTCATCGATGCGCTGGAGCTGTTCCACCACGTCGCCAACATCGGTGACGTGCGCTCGCTGGCGATCCATCCGGCCTCCACCACGCACTCCCAGCTCACCCCGGAGGAGCAGCGGGCGACGGGCGTCACGGACGGCTATGTCCGCCTGTCGGTCGGGATCGAGCACATCGCCGACATCCTGGGCGACCTCGACCGGGCCATGGCCGCCGCCGGCCAGCCGGCCCTGGCCGCCTGATCCGGCCGCGCGGGGGGCGGTCCGAGGGGACCGCCCCCTCCTTCATCCGGGAGTTCGAGCCATGGCCATCGTCCTGTCCGAGGGGCTTCCCGCTGCGGCGGCGCTGCGCGCGGAAGGTGCCGCCGTCGATCATGCGCTCGACGGCGGCCGTGCGCTCCGCGTCGTCCTCGTCAACCTGATGCCCGATCGCCAGACCACCGAGACCCAGTTCGCGCGGCTGCTCGCCGCATCGCGGCACCGCGTCGCGATGCGCCTCGCCTTGCCCGACGGGATGCCGGCGCGCGACAGCGACCGCGACCATGTCCGCCGCCACTACCGACCCTGGTCCGAGGTCGCCTCGGACGGCATCGACGCCGTCATCGTCACCGGCGCGCCCGTCGAGCGCCTGCCCTTCGGCGACGTCCGCTACTGGCCGGACCTCGTGCGCATCCTCGACTGGGTGCGGGCCCGCGCGCTGCCGTGCTGGTTCGTCTGCTGGGCGGCCCAGGCCGCGCTCTGGCATCACCATGGAATTCCGAAGCGGCCGCTCGCCGACAAGGCCTTCGGGGTCCACGTCCACCCGATCGAACGGCCCGGAGCGGGCCTCCTGGCGGGGCTCGGGCGCGAACTGGTGGCCCCGGTCTCGCGTCACACCCGGACCGACGCCGCCGACCTCGCCGGCCGGCCGGCGCTGCGGGTGCTGGCGGCGCGCGACGATACCGGCCTCTGTCTGGCCGACGAACCCGGCGCCGGGGCCGTCTACATGCTCAATCATCCAGAGTACGACGCGGACACGCTGCGGCGGGAGTATCTGCGCGACCTCGCGTCGGGCCGGCCCGTCCGGGCGCCCGAGAACTATTTTCCCAACGGCAATCCCGCCGCCGACCCCGTCGCCTACTGGCGGCCGCAGGCGGTGCGGCTCTTCCAGAACTGGCTCGAACAGGTGGCCGATCGGCGCTACGGCCGGCCGGCGAAGAACTCCTGCATCGTCCGGTCGACGAAGGCGACATCCTCCGCGCGCCGGAAGGAAGCCGCCATGTGACCCTCGGGGGAGGGGATCTCGACATAGCGGGCCCGGGGGATCGCGGCCGCGGCGGCGCGGGCGGCCGCGATCGGGTTGTAGAGGTCGTTGTCGGCGGCGAGGATCAGGGTCGGCGCCGCGATCCGTCCGAGGGCGCCGGCGAAGGTGCCGTCGCAGCCGGGGGTGGCGGCGACGTCGTGGGCGTCGTAGGCGTAGGTCTGGTAGATCCAGTCGACCGCCTGGACGCCGCTGCTGCGCATCGCCTCGGCGCGCTCCGCCAGCATGCCGGGCACCGCGGCGGGATCGGTGCCGTCGGCTTCGAGCGCGGCGGGGGTGCGGCCGGCCAGGACCTGCATGACCGCGACCCAGCCGTCCCAGCCGCGGGTGACCGTGCCGTCGGGCCAGCCGGGGTCGGCCATCAGCGCCGCACGTGAGGCGGCATTGACCGCCACCGACCAGGCGGTGGTCCGCGCCATCGGCACCATGGCGACGATCCGGGCCATCCGCTGCGGGTGGCTCACGCCCCATTGCAGCGCCTGCATCCCGCCCATCGAGGCGCCGACGACGGCCTGGAGCCGTTCGATGCCGAGATGGTCGACGAGGCGCCGCTGGCTCTCGACCATGTCGCGGATCGTGAAGCGCGGGAAGGCGAGGCCACGCTGGCTGCGGCTGGTGCTGGGCGAGGTGGTGAGGCCGTTGCCGATGGCATCGACCGCGACGATGCAGTGGCGTGCCGGATCGAGCGCCCGACCGGGGCCGATCCACGCATCGAGCCGATGGTGGGTGCTGCCGATCGCCGAGAGGGCGAGCACGACGTTCGAGCGGTCGGCGTCGGGCTGCCCGTGGGTGACGTAGGAGAGGCGGAAGTCGCGGATGACCTCGCCGCTCTCGAGAGGCAGGTCGCCGAGCTCGAGCGACTCGTGCGGCCGGTCGATCCAGCCCGGCTGCAGCGGCGGGTGGCGGAACTCGGTCATTGCGGGAACTCGATCACCGTCCGCACCGCCTCGCCGCGGATCATGGCGGCGAAGCCGACATTGATCTCGTCCAGGCCGATCCGCATGGTGATGAGCTCGTCGAGCTTGAGCTTGCCGGCGAGGTAGAGGCGGGCGAGCCAGGGGAAATCGCGGCGCGGCCGGGCGCCGCCGTAGCTCGACCGGGTGATCCGCTTCTCGCCCATCAGCGAGCCCCAGCGGAAGGCGACGTCGCGGTCGACATTGACCTTGCCGAGCCAGACGAGGTCGCCGCCCGACCGGGTGATCTCCGACGACAGGCGGTAGGCGTCGACATGGCCGGCGCTCTCCAGCACGCAGTCGGCGCCGCGGCCCTGGGTCAGTTCCTTGACGCGGGCGACGACGTCCTCCTCGCCGGCGCGGACGAGGTGGGTGGCGCCGAACTCGGTCGCCATCGCCAGCCGCTCCGGGTCGCGGTCGATGGCGATGATGCGCTCGGCCTCCTGGAGACGGGCGCCCTGGATGGCGTTGAGGCCGACCGCCCCGCATCCCAACACCGCCACCGTCGAGCCGGCCGGGATGCGGGCGATGCGGGCGGCGCCGCCGACGCCGGTCATCACGCCGCAGCCGATCAGGCAGGCGCGGTCGAAGGGGATCTCCTTCGGCACCGGCACCGCCCCGGTCTCCGGCACCACGCAGTATTCGGCGTGGGAGGAGACGACCGAGAAGTGGTGCAGCTTCTGCCCGCCCACCGTCATCCGCGACGTGCCGTCGAGGAGGTGGCCCTGCGGCTGGTGGCGCGAGAAGGGCTCGCACAGGATCGGCTGGCCGCGGTCGCAATAGTAGCAATGGCCGCAGCTCGGGTTCCAGGAACAGACGACGTGGTCGCCCGGCCGGACCAGCGTGACCTCGGACCCGACTGCCTCGACCACGCCCGCGCCCTCGTGCCCGAGGACGATGGGCAGCGGATAGGCGAGCTGCCCCTGGATGACCTCGAGGTCGGTGTGGCAGAGGCCGGATGCCCGCATCCGGACCAGCACGTCGGTCGGCTTGAGCCCGGTGATCTCGACCGTCTCGATGGACAGCGGCGCGTTGACGCGGTGCAGGACGGCGGCGCGGAACTGCATGGCGGCCCTCAGTTCAGGCCGGGCAGCCAGAGGGCGAGCCCGGGGAAGACGATGATGACGGCGATGGCGATCACCTGGAGGATGATGAACGGCCACAGCGCCGAGAAGATCTCGTTGAGCGATATGTCGGGCGGCGCCACGCCCTTGAGGTAGAAGGCGGCAGGGCCGAACGGCGGCGACAGGTAGGAGACCTGCATGTTCATGCAGAAGAGCACGCCGAACCACACCGGGTCGTAGCCCAGCGCCTTCACGATCGGGACGAAGATCGGCATCGTCAGCAGGCAGATGCCGATCCAGTCCATCAGGCAGCCGAGGACGAAGAGGATCGCCATCATGATGAAGATGATGACGATGGGGGCCACCGGCAGGCCGATCATCAGCTTGCGGATGAAGGCCGGTCCGCCGGCGAGGTTGTAGACCCCGATCATGGCCGTGGCGCCGAACGACACCCAGAGCAGGATGCCGCAGGCGGTCATGGTCTGGATCAGCACGTCCTGGATCATCGGCCACGAGAGTTCGCGCCGCAGGGCGGCGGCGATGGCGGTGCCGACCACGCCCATCCCGGCCGCCTCGGTCACCGAGGCGATGCCGGTGTAGATCGTCCCCAGCACGCTGGCGGCGATCAGCATCGGCAGGGCGATGCTCTTCAGCATCGCCAGCTTCTCGGAGAGCGGAATGTTCCGCTCCTCCGGCGGCGCCGGCGGTCCGAGCTTCGGGTTGATGTGGCAGCGGATCAGGATGTAGGCGATGTACATCCCGGCCATCATCAGGCCCGGCAGCACGGCGGCGGAAAAGAGGTCGCCGATCGAGACGTTGACGGTGAGCCCGTAGATCACCAGCACGACCGAAGGCGGGATCATGCTGCCGAGCGAGCCGCCGGCGCAGATGGTGCCGATGGCGAGCTTGCGGTCGTAGCCGAGCCGCAGCATCTGCGGCAGGGCGACGAGGCCGAGCAGGACGACCTCGCCGCCGATGATGCCGGTCATCGCCGCCATGATGGTGGCGGCGATCGTCGTCTGGACGGCGAGCCCGCCCTTGAGGCCGCCCGCCCAGACATGCATGGCCTTGAAGAGGTCGCGGGCGACGCCCGACCGCTCCATCAGCGACGCCATCAATATGAACATCGGTACCGATACGAGCACGTACTCGTTCATGAACGAGTAGATGCGGCTCGATACCAGGAGCAGGCTGGGCAGGCCGAAGAGCCCGAGGCCGAAGGCGACGGCGATGATGCCGGTGACGAAGGCGAGCGGGAGGCCGAGGAGCAGGAGGACGATCATCCCCCCGAACATCGCCACCGTGACGAGCTCGATGCTCATCGGCTCAGCTCCGTCCGAGGCGGCGGACGGCGCGCACCAGCCGGTCGAGCGCCAGTACCGCCATGAGCAGCGAGCCGGCGGCGAGCACCGACTTGAGGAAGGCCGGGATCGGCACGTCCCAGGCGCGGCCGCTGGTTTCCATGAGCGCGACCGAGCGCTGCGCCTGGAAGAAGGCGGCGTAGGTGAGGGCGACCAGGAAGGCGAGCGTCAGCAGGGCATGGAGCACGTCCAGCAGGGCCCGTGTCCGCGGCGACATGTTGTCGTAGAGGCTGGTGATCCGGATGTGCTGGTCGTTCACCATCGCGTAGGCGCCGGCGAACACGAACGCGGTGGCGCAGAGCGCGATCGTCATGTCGTGGACCCAGATCGTCGGGCTCGACAGGCCGTAGCGCATCACCACCTCGTAGGCGGTGAAGATGACCGCGACGCCGTAGACCCAGCTCAGCTTGAGATTGAAGACGGTCGTCGCGCGCCCGATCGGGTCGCCGCGTCGGCCGGCCGGATGATGATCGCTCATGCTCGCCTCGGCGAAAATTGGGGGCGGACGGCCTGCCGCCGTCCGCCCCGGATGCATCCGCCCGGATGGGCGGTCAGTCGAGGAGCTGCAGGCGCTTCAGGAAGGCGACCTGGCTGTCGTAGACCTTCTTGGCCATCGGGCTCTTCTTCGACCAGTCCGACCACGCGGCCTCGGCGAGCTTGCGGAACTTGCGCCGCTCCTCGGCCGACCAGTTGACGAGCTCGATGCCCTGCGCCTTGGCGGCCTCGGCCACCTTGTAGTCCTCGACCGCGACCCGCTGGATCATGTCGCGGGCGAAGTCGCGGGTCGCGACCTCGAGCATCAGCTGGAGGTCCTTGGAGAGCGCGTTCCACTTCGGCATCGCGACCGCGATCTCGGCCGACGGCATCGAGTGGAAGCCCGGATAGAGCGGATACGAGGCGATCTTGTGGTAGCCCAGATCCTGGTTCATGCCGAGCGTGCCCCAGTCGGTCGCCTCGATGACGCCGCGCTCCAGGGCGGTGTAGACCTCGCTGCCGGGGAGGGTGACGACGCCGGCGCCGGCGCGCCGCCAGACCTCGGCGCCGAGCCCTTCCGGCACCCGCATCTTGATGCCCTTGAAGTCGGCCAGCGTCCTGAGCGGCTTCTTCGCCGGGACCGACTCCACGCCCCACCAGACCGGGCCGACATAGTGGATGTCGAACTTCTTGTAGATCTCGCGCGCCAGTTCGAGTCCGCCGCCGTACTCGAACCACATCTGCATCTGGTAGGGGTTGTCATAGCCGCCGTTGAGGTCGCCGATCAGCGCCAGCGCCGGCTCCTTGCCCGAGAAGTAGGGCCCGCCCGACTGGTGGGCGTCGAGGATGCCGTTCTGCATCGCATCCAGCGTCTCGGTGTAGGCCACAATGGTGCCGACGGCGAGCGCCTCGATGTCGAGCCGGTTGTTCGACATCGTCTTCACGCGGGCGCAGAAGTCTTCGAAGACCTTCTGGTTGATCGTGCCCGCCTGCCACATGGACTGCATCTTCCATTTCGTCGCCGCCTGCGCCCGGGCGGGCGTCGCGGCGGCGGCGGTGGTCACGGCGGCGGCGCCGGCCAGGGCGCCGAACTTGCGTCTCGAAAGCATGGTGGTTCCCTCCCAGGAGTGAGCTTGGCGTCGTATGGCGCCGGACGGCTTACATGCCGGCGGCTTTGGCGAAGGCCGGCCGCTTTTCGGCCCCCGCGTAGAGGATCTCGACCTGCTTGGCGATCATCGCCGCATGGTAGGCGACGGCGTCGGGGTGGAACTCGCCGGCCGGTGTCGGCTCGAGGTCGAAATTGCCGTAGCGGTCGGTGCCGCGGACCAGCGTCGCGCTGTCGCGAATGCCGGACAGCTGGCGGATGCGCGTCGGGATGTAGCGCACGGCAAAGCCGATGCGCGGACCGGCGCTCGTGTTGGGTTCCGACCCATGCACGATCTTGACGTGGTGCAGCGACATCTCGCCCGGACGCAGCACGACGTCGACCGCCTTCGACTGGTCGACCTCGACCGCGATCTCCTGGCCGCGGCTCAGGAGATTGTCGCTGGCGAAGGTGTCGGCGTGGGGAAGCTGTTCGGAGCTCTGGGTGCCCGGGACGACCCGCATGCAGCCGTTCTCCGGCACCGACTCCGAGAAGGCGATCCACGCCGTGATGACGTCCGATTCCGACAGGCCCCAGTAGGTGGCGTCCTGGTGCCAGGAAACGAAGGTGCCATCGCCGCCGCGCTTGGTGAAGAAGCCCGCACCCCAGCACAGGAGGTCGGGGCCGAGGATGTCCTCGACCGGGTCGAGGACGGCCGGATGGCGGATCAGGTCGTTGAGCCACGGCACCAGCAGGTGCGGCTTCATGTTGGTCTGGCGCGAGAGCTTGCCGCCCTCGCGCCGTTCCAGCGCCTCGAGACGGCCGCGGTAGCCGGCCATCTCGGTTTCGGAAAAGACGCGGATCGGGAACAGGATGCCGTCGCGGTGGTAGGCCGCGACCTCCTGCTCGGTCAGTCGTTTCGGCATGGCCGGGTCTCCGGGGCAGGGATCTGGATGAAGGGCGGGGTCAGCCGCGGACGACGTTCTCGAAGCTCGTCGTCTGGGTGCCGGCGTAGAGGATGGCCGCCTGTCGCTCGGCCGCCGCCTTGTGGGCGGCGAGCGCCGCCGGCGAAAGGTCGGCGTCGGGGGCCGGCTCTGGCACGAAATTGTGGAAATGGTCGACCCCGCGCACCAGGACGGCGCCGTCCTTGGGGCCGATCACCTGGCGGACGTGGGTCGGGATGTAGCGGATGGCGAAACCGATCCGCCGGTCGTCGGAGCGGTTCGGCTCGGACCCGTGGAAGATGCGGACATGGTGCAGCGACATCTGGCCCGGCTCGAGCGTCATGTCGACCGCCTGCGACTCGTCGACCTCGACCGCCAGTTCCTGGCCGCGCGTCAGCAGGTTGTTCTCGTCGTAGGTGTCGGTGTGCGCCACCTGCTCGCCATGGCTGCCCGGGATCACCTTCATCGCCCCGGAGGCGATGGTGCTCGGGCTGAGCGCGACCCAGGCGGTGATGATCTCCGGCTCCGACAGCCCCCAGTAGGTCGAATCCTGGTGCCAGGAGACGAAATGCGGATCGTTCGCCTCCTTGATGAAGAAGGAGGAGGACCAGCACAGCAGGTTGGGTCCGAGGATGTCCTCGACCGCGTCCAGGATGCGCGGGTGATGCACGAGTTCCCACAACCACGGGAAGAGCAGGTGGGACTTGTGCCGCAGGGCGCCGCGCAGGGGGGCGCCCTCGCGGGCCTCGAAGGCCTCCAGGCGGCCGCGGCAGGCGGCGGCCTCGGCCGGCGTCATCACCGGGATCGGGAACAGGTAGCCGTCGCGGCGATAGGCCGCCACCTGCTCGGGTGTAAGCGATTTCGGGTGCGGCGTCGGCCGCTCGGCGATCAGGGACATGCGCGCTTCGCTCCGGGAAGTTAGCGCTGTCATCGCAGCGCCGCTGCTTCTTGGACGCAAGCCTAATCTCTCGACCGGCTCGTGGGAAGTCCCAGGAATATATCAGTCGCGGCGCAGGCGTCGCCGCGGCATCAGGGTGATGACGAGCGCCGAGCCGATGCAGGCCAGCGCGGCCAGTTCGTGCCAGCCGACGGCCTCGCCGACCACGGCGGCGCTGCTGCCCAGCCCGATGACCGGGACGGCGAGCGTGCCGATCCCGGAGACGGTGGCGGGCAAGGCCGCGACCACCCGGAACCAGGCGAGATAGGCGGCCGCATTGGAGATGAAGGCCAGGAAGGCGACGGCGAACCAGCCGCGCGCCGGGATCGCGCCCCAGTCGGTCGAATAGTCGGTCAGCAGCCAGATGACCACCAGCG
The DNA here is from genome assembly GCF_041913585.1 of Allostella sp. Taxonomy (NCBI): domain Bacteria; kingdom Pseudomonadati; phylum Pseudomonadota; class Alphaproteobacteria; order Rhodospirillales; family Allostellaceae; genus Allostella; species Allostella sp. Next base: position 24,209 of record NZ_JAYSFE010000007.1, on the reverse strand, counting down.
GGACGACCCCGACCAGGAGCTGCCAGCCGGCGAGCACGCCGACGTCGACGCGCCAGATCCGCCGTTTGAGCAGGATGGTGCCGAGGCCGAAGGCGAAGGCGGCCATCAGGGTGAGGGCGGCGCCGGCCGGTGCATTGGCGAGCTGCGACAGGTCCTGGCTCATCAGGATCGCGATTCCGAGGACGCCCAGGCCCAGCGCGGCCATGTGGTGCGGCGCCGGCCGCTCCTTGAGGAAGAGGGTGGCCAGGATCGCCGTCCAGATCGGCATCGTGTAGATCAGCAGCGCCGTGCGGCCGGGACTGAGCAGCAGGACGCCGTAGGTCATGCCGATCTGGAACACCGACATGTTGACGACGGCGGTGACGACGAGGTCCCGCCAATGGTCGCGCGGAACCCGCAGCGAGCGACCGAAGAGCCGGGCCTGGCCGAGCAGGAAGACGCCCGCCAGCAGCATCACGACGCAGCGGCTGCCCCACGGGTCGATATGGTCGAGCGCGATGCGCATGACCGGGTAGCTGAGGCCCCAGCTCAGCCAGACGACGGAAAGCAGGGCGTAGGCGACGAGCGGGATGCGGCCCCGCATCGGGGCGGGCGCGGCCATCGGCCGGCGCTCAGGCGCGCGGCAGTTCGGCGGCGAGCCGCTCCATCGCGGCACCGGGGCTGGTCAGCACCGGCACCGTCACGCTGCCGGCCGGCAGCGCCTCGACGGCCCGCGCCATCGAGGCCTGGGCCAGCACGACGACATCGACCGCGGGCAGGATGCGCCGGAGCGCGGCTGCGATGGCCGCGTCGTGGCCGTCGCGGTCGCCGCGCTGCAGGGCCTCGAAGGCGCCCTGGCAGACGTCATCGCGGATTTCGACCGCACGTCCGGCCAGCGCCGCGCGCCGCGCGACGAGGTCGCGGGTCGGCTCCAGGGTCGAGGAGAGCGTGGCGAGCACGCCGATGCGCTGGCCGGTGGCGACCGCGCGGTCGGCCATCGCCTCGTCGATGCGGAAGAGCGGCACCGGGCAGAACGGTCGCGTTGCGTCGACCGCGGGGCCGATCGACGAGCAGGTGACGAGCACCGCATCGGCCCCGGCGTCGACCGCCGACCAGACATGCCCGGCGACCCGCCGCATCGTCGTCTCGGTCAGGCGGCCGCTGCGGATCGTGTTCCGCAACAGGCTCTCGTCGACGATGTTGAACGTCTCCCAGCCCGGCAGGCGCTCGCGCGCGAGATCGGCGAAGGTCGGCACGAGGCCGGGCACGGTGTGCACGAAGGCGAGCTGCTTCGCCATGGCGATGGGACCTCGGGGCTGGCGGGGACGGCCGCGGGTGGGGAGGCTGGCCGCGCGAGCCTATCCGAGCCCGATCATCTCCGCCACGTTGTCGCCGAGGATGCGGTCCTTCTCGGCCGGGGTCAGGAACTCGCAGTAGCGGCGGACATAGTCGAGCGACTGCCTGTAGGTGCAGAAGCGCTCGACGTTCGGCATGTCCGAGCCCCAGACCAGCTTGCCGGCGCCCCAGCGGTCGCGCATGCCGCGGATCAGCGCCTGCGCCTCGGGATAGGGATAGTCCCAGACGCCGCCCCAGCTGATGGGGAACATGACCTCGACCAGGACATTGTCACGCGCGTAGGTGCGCTCGACCTCGGCCGGGAAGTCCCAGGCGCCGCTCCGGGCGAAATGGCCGACCGGCGGTCCCATGACCAGCAGCCAGCGCAGGCCGGGATAGGCGGCGATGACGCGGTCGAGCGCGGCGAGGTTGGCGATGAAGCTGGCGCGGTCGTAGTCGGGCGTGCTCGACAGCTCGATGAAGACCGGCAGGCCGTAGCCCGCGATCTTGTCCCAGAACGGCCGGAAGTCGGGATGGTCGACGTTGCGCACGTAGCCGTGTCGCGACATCTCGTGGGCGTAGTAGAGGCCCTTGAGCCCGAGCTTCGTCACCGCGCGATCGACCTCGGCCAGCGTCTCCGGCCGGTGCGCCGTCGCCTCGTCGATGTTGAGGAGGCCGGTGAAGCGCGAGGGGTACTGGCTCTGGGCGAAGGCGTTGTAGTCGTTCATCGCGCCATAGCCGCCGCCGGCCTGGAGCACGATGTGGTCGACCCCGGCCACATGCATCTGGGCGATCATCTGCTCGGGCGGGCAGACGATGTCCTGCATGGCGACCGGCATGTACTGGACGTAGTAGTCCTCCCCCTCCCACGTGAAGGCGAGCTGGCCGTGCTGGCCGACCCGGAAGCGGACGTCGGTCAGTCCCGCCCAGGTGTTGTCCTCGGGCCGGAACAGCATCGTCGGCCTGATCTCCTGGCCGTCGCGGGCGCGGAAGGCGCGGGCGGCGGGCCGGGTCACGACCTTCTGCAGGTACTTCAGATGGATCTCGGTCGAGGGGTGCCCGCACGGGCCGTCCCAGTGCTGGAACACATGGGCATGGCAATCGACGATCATGGCCGCCAGGGGGTGGGAGGAGGGACGTGGAGGAAGGGCGGGGCCCCGCGAGAGGGCCCCGCGCCGGCCGGGTCAGGTCAGCTTCGCCATGTGGTGCTGGAAAAGGCGCTCGACCTCGCCGTTGACCACCATGAAGGTCGAGAAGAAGTCGAGGAACGCCTTCCACTCGGGGTCGCCGTAGCGGATCATCCAGGTGTTCGGCCGCTTGTCGAAGGGGTTCTCCGGATCGACGGCGTAGGCCCAGTTGGCGTTCCGCTTGGCAAACAGGATGACGTCGCTGTCGCCGGAGATCCAGAGGTCGGCCCGCTTGGCGCGCACCGGCTCGGCGCCCAGCGTCACCTGGCCGGTCGTGGTGATGACCTTGGCCTTGGGGAAGAGGGCGGCGATGCGGCCTTCCTCGCTGGCGCCGGTGGTGACCGAGATCGTCACCGACGGGTCGTTGAAGTCCGCCGCGGTCTTGAAGCGCCCGGCATTGTCCTTGTGGGCGAGGCAGAGCGTGCCCTTGGAGTAGAGCGGCCCGACATAGTTGACCGTCATCGCGCGCGCCATGGTGTAGACGGCCGACGACCCGAACAGGTCGAAGTCGCCGCGGCGCAGGCCGACGGTGGCGTTGGCGAAGGTGACCTCGCTCCACTCGACCTTGATCTGCATCTCGCCCGCGAGGCGCTCGACGCAGTCCTTGTAGATGCCGCCGAGCTCGCCGGTCTTGGCGTCCTTGTAGAACCAGGGGCCGGTCTGGGCGTAGCCGGCCTTGAGCACGCCCGCCTTGCGGATCTTCGCCAGCACCGAGTTCTCGCTGATGCCGGTGTCCAGCATCTGGGCGTGCGCCTCGCGGATCGAGCCGGCGCCCGCCAGCAGCCCGGCGGCACCCGCCGCCGCGCCGGCCATGGCGACGCCGGTCAGTAGACCGCGCCGTCCGCTGTCGATCTGATCGCTCATGCTTGCCTCCTGTTCGCCGTGGGTAGGCCTTTCCCGTCGCGGGATTTCCTCACTGGCTGGCGCCGCGGCCGGCGATCGGCCACACGGCTTCGACGCGCCCGTTGCGGACGCCGACATACCAGTCGTGCAGGTTGATCGTGGGATCGCAGTGGCCGGGGATCAGCCACAGCTTGTCGCCGAGCTTGAGCGGCGTCCTGGCATTGGTGGTGCGCACCTTGCCGTGCTCGTCGGAGACGCCGGTGACCTCGAGGTCGTCGCGGCCGTGCACCCACGGCACGCCCTTCTCCATCGTGTAGGCCTTGAGGCCGGCGTCGCAGATCGCGCGGTCCGCGGTCGGCACCGACATCACCGTCGCCAGCACGAAGAGGCTGTGCTCGAAGGCGTCGTAGCGGTTCGAGGTCTTGCCGCCGATGCGGCCGTAGTCGGTGTCCATGAAGAGGTACGAGCCGCACTGCAGCTCGTTGTAGACGCCGCTCGCGGCCTCGAACTCGAAGGTGCCGGTGCCGGCGCCGCCGACGATGGGGCACGAGAGGCCGACGGCGGCCAGCGCGTCCACGGTCGCCCTGGTCTTGGCGATCGCCTGGTCGATGGCGGCCTTGCGCTCGTCCCAGGTCATGAGGTGCTGGGCGGTGCCGTGATAGGCCTGCAGCCCGTCGAAGCGCAGGCCCGGCGTGGCGGCGATCTGCTGCGCCAGCGTCACCGCCGGCGCGCCGGGCTCGACGCCGCAGCGCTGCGTGCCGACGTCGATCTCGACCAGCGCGCCAAGTTCGACGCCATAGTCGCGGGCCGCGCGGCCGGCCGCCTCGATGTGTTCCGGCGCGTCGACGCAGAGCGCGATCTTGGCCATCTTGGCGAGCGCGGCGAGGCGCGCCAGCTTGCGGTCGCCGACGACCTGGTTGCTCACCAGGACGTTGCGCACGCCGCCGGCCACCAGGACCTCGGCCTCGGCCACCTTCTGGCAGCACTGGCCGATGGCGCCGGCCTCGATCTGCTTCAGCGCGATGATCGGGGACTTGTGGGTCTTGGTGTGCGGGCGCAGGCGGACGCCGGTGCGCCTGGACACCTCGGCCAGCTTGGCGATGTTGCGCTCGAAGGCGTCGAGGTCGACCACGAGGGCGGGCGTGTCGATCTCGCTCACCGGCATGCCGATGTCGGCGGGGGGACGCGAGGGCAAGGCGTGACCTTTGCAAGGGAGTGAAATCACCGGTAGCGTATTTCAAGACCGAACGAGCCGCGATGATTATTTGCCCCTTCGTCCCCCCCGACCGAGAGACCGCCCTCCGATGACCGAGGCCCCTGCCGTCGAGGTCGTCGACCTGCACAAGCGCTTCGGGACGCTCGAGGTCCTGCGCGGCGTCTCGGCCCGCGTCGAGCGTGGCCAGGTGGTCAGCATCATCGGCTCCAGCGGCTCGGGGAAGAGCACCCTGCTGCGCTGCATCAACTACCTGGAGCAGCCGACGTCCGGCGAGGTCCGAATCGGCGGCGAGGCGGTCGGCTTCGAGCGGCGGCCGGACGGCGGCATGCGGCGGCGCTCGGCGCGCGAGATCGCGCGCTTCCGGCGCGAGCTCGGCACGGTCTTCCAGCAGTTCAACCTGTGGCCGCACATGACCGTGCTGGGCAACGTCGTCGAGGCGCCGATCCGGGTGCGCGGGATGCCCCGGCGCGCGGCGATGGAACTGGGCCGCGCCTGCCTCGACCGGGTGCAGCTGGCCGAGAAGGCGGACGAGTATCCGGCGCGCCTGTCGGGCGGCCAGCAGCAGCGCGTGGCGATCGCCCGCGCGCTCGCCATGCAGCCCAAGGTGATGCTGTTCGACGAGGCGACCTCGGCGCTCGATCCGGAACTGACCGGCGAGGTGCTGGAGGTGATGCGGGGGCTCGCCGCCGACGGCACGACGATGATCGTCGTCACCCACGAGATGGCCTTCGCCCGCGAGGTCTCGGACCGGACCATCTTCCTGCACGCCGGGCTGGTCGAGGAGGAGGGGGCGCCCGCCCAGGTCTTCGGCGACCCGCGCTCCGAGCGCTGCCGGCAGTTCCTGGCCAAGCTGCTGCACTGATGTTCTCGGAGAACCTCCGCGAGACCTTCAACCTCGCGCTTTTCTGGGAGTACCGGCAGATCCTGCTCGCCGGGCTCGCCTTCAACTTCTACGTCTTCGCCTGCTCGGCCGTGGTGTCGGTCGCGCTCGGCTTCCTGGCGGCACTCGGCCGGGTCAACCCGCTCCGGCCGCTGCGCTGGCTGGGCGCCATCCATGTCGAGACGTTCCGCAACGCGCCCGACTACGTGATGCTGGTCTGGGTGCATTTCGTGCTGCCGCTGCTGCTGAGCCAGGTTCTGGGCCAGCGCATCACCTTCGCGCCCTTCGTCTCGGCGGTGATCGCGCTCGGCCTCGTCTACAGCGGCTACCTGGCGGAGACCTTCCGTGCCGGCATCCAGGCGGTGCCGAAGGGCCATATCGAGGCGGCGCGCGCCTGCGGCATGGGCGGTCCCCTCATCATGCGCCGCATCGTCCTGCCCCAGGCGGTGCGGATGATGCTGCCGGAGGCGATGAACAACTTCGTGTCGCTGTTCAAGGCGACGACGATCGTCTCGCTGATCACCGTTCCGGACATGATGTACAACGTCTCGATGGTGACGCAGCAGGAGATGCGGCCGCTGCCGCTCTACACCGGCGCCGCCATCACCTACTTCCTGCTGATCTGGGCCGTGGCCGGCCTGGCGCGGCTGGCCAGCGAGCGCTGGCGCCGCAAGATCTGGGCCTGACCGGGATGGGCAACTGGGAACGCCTGGTCTGGAACCAGCGCGACGTCCTGCTCCAGGGGCTGGCCGTCACCATCGAGATCTGCGCCATCGCCTTCTCGGCGGCGATCGTCATGGGGCTGGGGCTGGCGCTGGTCCGCCTCTACGTCCGGCCGCTGCGCTGGATCGCCGGCTTCTGGATCGAGTATTGCCGGGCGACCCCGATCTTCGTGCAGCTCATGTGGGTCAACTATGTCTGGCCGGAGCTCATCGGCTGGCCGACCAGCTTCTACACGGCGGGCTGGGTCGCGCTCGCCCTGCAGTCGAGCGGCTATCTCGCCGAAACGTTCCGCGCCGGCATCGAGAATGTCGGCCGCGGCCAGCGCGAGGCCGCCGCCGCGGTCGGCATGTCGCCGGTGCTGGCCTTCCGCCGCATCGTCCTGCCGCAGGTGCTGCTGGCGATCGCGCCCGCGATCGTCACCCAGTTCACCGTGATCGTGAAGTCCTCGACGCTCGTCTCCGTCATCACGGTGCAGGACCTGATGTTCCAGTCGCAGCGGCTGGTCAATGTCTGGTACGAGCCGATCGAGATCCTGACGGCGACGGCCGCCCTCTACATCCTCTTCATCTTCACCGTGTCCGCGATCGGCAAGGCGCTGGCCGACCGGCTGCGGCTGCGCTACGGCATCGGAAACTGAGCATCATGGAATATCGCCTCGGCATCGACATCGGCGGCACCTTCACCGACCTCGTCTTCCTCGCCCCCGACGGGCAGGTGCTGACGACCAAGGTGCTGTCCACCCCCGACGACTACAGCCGCGGCATCGCCGAGGGACTGGCCTCGGTCTTCGCGGCCGGCCGCGCCGCGGCCGCCGGCGTCGACCAGGTCGTGCACGGCACCACGGTCGCGACCAACGCCATCCTCGAAGGCAAGGGTGCCCGCGTCGGGCTGCTGACGACCGAGGGCTTCCGCGACGTGCTGGAGATCCGGAGGCTGCGGATGCCGGTCCTCTACGACATCAACTGGCAGAAACCGGCGCCGCTCGTCGACCGCGCCCGGCGCCAGGAGGTGCCGGAGCGGATCGACGCCGAGGGCCGGCTCGAGCGGCCGCTCGACGAGGCGGCGGCGCGCGCCGCCATCGATGCGCTGGTCGCACAGGGCGTCGACGCGATCGCGATCTGCCTCCTCAACGCCTATGCTTCGGGCGTCCACGAGGAGCGGCTGGCGGCGCTGGTGGCCGAGCGGGCGCCGGGCCTGCCGGTCTGCCTGTCGAGCGCGCTGCTGCCGGAGATCAAGGAGTACGAGCGCACCAGCACGACGGTGGTGAACGCCTACGTCATGCCCGTCGTCTCGCGCTACCTGCGGCTTCTGACGGCCGGGCTCGGCGGGCTCGGGATCGCGGCGCCGCTGCGCGTCATGCAGTCGAGCGGCGGCGCGATGGGCGTCGAGGCGGCCTCGACCCGGCCGATCCACCTCATCGAATCGGGGCCGGCGGCGGGCGTGGTCGGTGCGGCCGAACTGTCGCGGCGCCTCGGCGGCCGGCCGCTCATCGCCTTCGACATGGGCGGGACGACTGCCAAGGCGGCCCTCGTCGCGCAGGGGCGCTTCGACCGCGTCGGCTCGCTCGAGGTGGGCGGCGGCATCAACGTCGCCGGACGCCTGCTGAACGGCGGCGGCTATCATGTCCGCGCACCCGCCATCGACATCGCCGAAGTCGGGGCGGGGGGCGGCAGCCTCGTGCGCATCGACGCCGGGGGCGGCCTGCGCGTCGGGCCGGAGAGCGCGGGCGCCGTGCCGGGCCCGGCCTGCTACGGCCTGGGCGGCACGCTCGCGACCGTGACCGACGCCAACGTCGTGCTCGGGTTCGTCAACCCCGCCTATCTCGCCGGCGGCAGCATCCCGATCGACGCCGAACGCTCGCGCCGGGCGATGGCCGAGCATGTCGCGGGGCCGCTCGGCCTCGACCTCGAGGCGGCGGCCTGGGGCGTCCACCGCGTCGCCAATGCTGCGATGGCCCGTGCGCTGCGCGCCGTCTCGACCGAGCGCGGCCGCGATCCGCGCGACTTCTCGGTGCTCGCCTTCGGCGGCAACGGGCCGATCCACGCCGCGGCACTGGCCGCCTCGCTCGATGTCGGCCGCATCCTGATCCCGCCGGTGCCGGGCCTGTTCAGCGCGCTCGGTATGCTCTTCCCCGACACCGAGCACCACTATGTCCGCACCTGGAAGCACCGGCTCGACGGCATCGACCCGGCGCTGCTCGAGGCGGCCTATGCGGCGCTCGAGGCCGAGGGCCGGGCGGCGCTGGCCGAGGACGGCTATGCGCCCGACGCGATGCGCTTCGAGCGGCTGGCCGACCTGCGCTATCTCGGCGAGAACTCGGAACTGACCTTGTCGCTCCGCGACGACGGCCCGGCCGAGGAGGTGCTGCGCGCCGACTTCGACCGGGCGCACGAGGCGACCTACGGCTACCACTCCGCCGACGAGGTGGCCGAGATCGTCAACCTGCGGCTGGTGGCGCGCGGCCTATCCTCGGGCCCCCGCGTGCCGGACAGCCTCGCCGTCCAGCCGGCGCTCGGCGCGCGGGCGCCGGAGGGGCGCCGCATGGTCCATTTCGGGCCGGAGCACGGCACGCTGGAGGCCCAGGTGGTCGGCCGGCGCGCCATCGGCCCGAACTGGGAGGAGGGGCCGCTGCTGGTCGAGGAATACGACAGCACCACCGTCGTCCCGCCCGGCGCCCGCGTCCGCCGCATCCTCTGGGACGTCCTCGAGATCGAACTGCGCGCCGCAGGAGGCGCCCGATGAACGACATTCCGGTGACCGCTCGCACGGCGGCCGAAGACCCCTTCGCCCGCGACCTCGTCAAGAACGCGCTCGCCACCATCGCCGACGAGATGGCGCTGACGGTCGCGCGCACCGCCCGCTCGTTCGTCGTCAAGGAGGCGCTCGACTTCTCGACCGCGCTCTTCGACGGCAAGGGCGAACTCATCGCCCAGGGCACCTGCCTGCCGTTCCATCTCGGCGCCATGCCCTTCGCCGTCCGGGCGGTGATGAACCAGTTCGGCGACGATATCGGGCCGGGCGACCTCTTCATCACCAACGACCCCTACGACGGCTCGACCCACCTGCCGGACATCGTGCTGGTGAAGCCGATCCATGCCGGCGGCGCCCGCGTCGGATTCGCGGCGGCGCTCGCCCACATGACCGACATCGGCGGGCGCATCCCCGGCGGCAATGCCAGCGATTCGACCGAGGTCTACCAGGAGGGGCTGCGCATCCCGCCCTGCCGCATCCATCGCGCCGGCGTGGCGGACGAGAATCTCTTCCGCCTCATCGAGCGCAACGTCCGCGTGCCGGACAAGGTGCTGGGCGACATCCGCTCGCTGATCGCCGCCTGCAACCAGGGCGAGCGCGGCATCCTCGACCTCGTCGAGCGCTACGGCGCCGACCGGTTCGCCGCCCATTGCCGCGACCTGCTCGACTATACCGAGCGCTTCACCCGGGCCGAGATCGCCAAGCTGCCGAAGGGCACCTGGCACTTCGTCGACCATCTCGACAATGACGGCATCTCCCCCGACCCGATCCGCTTCGAGGTGACGCTGACGATCGCGGGCGAGGAGATCACCATCGACTTCACCGGCACCGCGCCGCAGGTGAAGGGGGCCATCAACTGCGTCTATCCCTTCACGCTCTCGACCGCGCTCGCCTGCGTCCGCTCGATGGTCGACCTGTCGATCCCGAACAATGCCGGCTATTTCCGGCCGATCCGGGTGATCGCGCCCGAGGGCACGATCGTCAATCCGCGCGCGCCGGCCGCGGTCGCCGCCCGCGGCATCACCGGCATCCGCATCGCCGACACGATCTTCGGCGCGCTCGCCCAAGCGGTGCCGGACCGCATTCCGGCCTGCGGCGCCAATGCGCCCGACGTGGGGGTCAGCTTCGGCGGCTACGGGCCCGACGGCCGCTCGCACGTCTTCCTCGAGTTCCTGGTCGGCTCGTGGGGCGGCGGCCCGTGGCGCGACGGCATGGATGCCTGCACCGGGACCCTGGTCAACTATTCCAACACCCCGGCCGAGATGATCGAGGCGGAACTGCCGATCGCCATCGAGCGCTACGCGCTCGTCCCCGACACCGGCGGGGCGGGGGAGTGGCGGGGTGGCCTCTCGGTCGACCGCCACCTGCGCTTCAAGCTCGACGGCGCGACCCTGCAGATCCGCTCCGACCGCCGCGACCACCCGCCCTACGGGCTGGAGGGCGGTGAGACCGGCGCCCCCGCCTGGGTCGACATCCGCCGCGCCGACGGCCGGGTCGACACCTTCCCGCAGAAGTTCCTGACCAAGGTCGATTCGGGCGACCTGCTGCGGGTGCGGCTGGCCGGCGGCGGCGGCCATGGCGACCCGCTCGCCCGCGCTCCGGAACGCGTCCTGGCCGACCTCCGCGAGGGCAAGGTGACGGCGGCCCATGCGCGCGAGAAGTACGGCGTGGTGATCGCCGGCACGCCGCCCGCGGTCGACGTCGCGGCGACGGCGGCCTTGCGGGCGGAGCGGCGCGCGGCCAGGTAGGGCCGCTTCACGTTCCCGCCATCGCCCTGGCGACGTCGCGCTTTCGGCGCCATATCGTGACCATCCCCGAGCGGAAGGAGCGAGGACATGACCGAGAATCTGGAGCGCGCGATCCTGGCGGGGGGCTGCTTCTGGGGCATGCAGCAGCTCATCCGGCGCTATCCGGGCGTCGTCTCGACCCGGGTCGGCTATTCGGGCGGTGACGTCCCGAACGCGACCTATCGCAACCACGGCACCCATGCCGAGGCGATCGAGATCCTCTTCGACCCGGCGAAGACCGATTTCCGCACGCTGCTGGAGTTCTTCTTCCAGATCCACGACCCGACGACGCCGAACCGGCAGGGCAACGACCGCGGCCCGAGCTACCGCTCGGCGATCTTCTACACCTCCGACGAGCAGCGGCGGGTGGCCGAGGACACCATCGCCGACGTCGACGCCTCCGGGCTCTGGCCCGGCAAGGTCGTCACCGAGCTCGCGCCCGCCGGCGACTTCTGGGAGGCGGAGCCGGAGCACCAGGACTACCTGGAGCACTATCCCCACGGCTACACCTGCCACTGGGTGCGTCCCGACTGGAAGCTGCCGCGGCGGTCCCAGGCAGCCTGACATTCCGCATCCAGGATCGGCGCCGCCGCAGCGAATTGCTGCGGCGCAGCGTCGATTGGGGGTTGTCGTATAGAATGCATTCTTCGTAACGTCGCTTGAAAGCGCTTGCAGATCGCCATTCCAGGCGGCGGCGCGACCAGGAGAGGGCGGAAGCGACGGATGGCGTCCCTGAACGACGAGCGGCTCCTTCCCGGGCCGAACGCGGCGGCGAAACCCGGCATGCTGGCCGGGGTCCGGGTGATCGAGGTCGCCGACGAACTGGGCGAATATACCGGCCTAGTCCTGGCCGGGCTCGGCGCCGACGTCATCAAGGTCGAGCCGCCGGGCGGCAGCCCGACCCGGGCGCTCGGACCCTTCCTCGACGACGAGGCGCATCCCGAGCGCTCGCTCTTCTTCTGGAACTACAACCGCGGCAAGCGCTCTGTCGCACTCGACCTCGACACGGCCGAGGGGCGCGAGGAGCTGCTGAAGCTGCTCGCCGGCGCCGACGTGCTGCTGGACACGACCTGCGGCCTGCTCAACCGCCAGATCGGCCTCGACCGCGGGCAGATGCTGGCGCGCTTCCCGGCGCTGATCGTCGGCCGCGTCACGCCCTTCGGCGACACCGGCCCGTGGCAGGACTTCAAGGGCTCGGACCTCGTCCATCTCGCGCTCGGCGGGGTCATGTCCAACTGCGGCTACGACCCGGCGCCGGGCGACCGCTACGACCTGCCGCCGATCGCCCCGCAGGTCTGGCACGCCTACCACATCGCCGGCGACCAGCTCGCCGTCGGGCTGGCGGCGGCGCTGCTCTACCGCATCCGCACCGGCGAGGGGCAGGAGGTCTCGGTCGCCGTCCACGAGGCGGTGGCGAAGAACACCGAGCTCGACCTGATGTCGTGGGTGATGCGGCGGGCGCCGCTCTTCCGCATGACCTGCCGCCACGCCGGCGAGACGCCGAGCCGGACGCCGACCATCGGTCACACCAAGGACGGTCGCTGGTTCATGACCTATCTCGGCGGCGCCAAGGACGAGGCGGCGCTCTACGGTTTCCTCGAGAAGTACGGGATGCAGGCCGACCTGCAGAAGCCGGCGGAAGGTGCCGACATGAACGCCCGCGCCATTCCGGGCTCCGGCTCCGGCGACGAGCGGCGGGCGCACATCTTCGAGGTCATGCAGCGCTTCATCCGCGCCTTCCGCTACGACGAGATGCCGTGGCAGGAGGCCCAGGCGGCGGGCTTGCTGTGGGCCCCCTTGCGCAAGCCGCACGAGAACGCCGGCGACGAGCATTGGCTGCTGCGCGGCACCTTCGCCGACATCGCGCATCCCGAGGTCGGCCGCTCCTTCCGCTACGTCGCCAGCAAGTGGCTCAGCACGGCGACCGCCTGGCAGGTCGGCAGGCGGGCGCCGCTGGTCGGCGAGCACACGGCCGAGGTGCTGGCCGAGCCGCCCCGCGTCCCGGCCCAGCCCAAGGCCCCGGTCGCCGAGGCACCGCGGCTGTCGGCGCGCGGCAAGCCGTTTCCCCTGCAGGGCGTCCGCATCTTCGACTTCTCCTGGTTCCTGGCCTCGGCCGGCGGCACCCGCTACCTCGCCGCGCTCGGCGCCGAATCGATCAAGGTCGAGTGGAAGGCCAATCCCGACACGCGGCTCGCCGCGATGGCCCCGGTCGGGGGCCGCGAGGCCCGCGAGAAGGCGACGGCACCGCTGCCCGGGGTCAAGGACGCCGACATGGGCGGCCAGTTCAACAACAAGAACGCCGGCAAGCGCGGCCTGTCGCTCAACATCCGCCACCCGAAGGGCCTGCAGATCGCCAAGGACCTGATCCGCCAGTCGGACATCGTGGCCGAGGGCTTCTCGCCGGGCGTGCTGCAGCGGCTCGGCCTCGGCTGGGACGAGCTGCGCCGCATCCGGCCCGACATCATCTACATCCAGCAGTCCGGCATGGGCAGCCAGGGCACCTACGGCCGCCTGCGCACCGTCGGTCCGGTGGCCGCCTCCTTCGCCGGGACCTCCGACATGTCCGGGCTGCCGGAGCCGGCGATGCCGGTCGGCTGGGGCTACTCCTACCTCGACTGGATGGGCGCCTACAGCTTCGCGCTCGCCATCCTGGGCGCGCTCCATCACCGCGAGCACACCGGCGAGGGGCAGTGGATCGACGCCTCGCAGACCGAGACCGGCATCTATCTCGCCGGCAAGGCGATCCTCGACTGGTCGGCCAACGGCCGCGTCTGGAGCCGCTACGGCAACCGCTCGCCCTACAAGCCGGCGGCGCCGCACGGTGCCTATCGCTGCCGGGGCGAGGACCGCTGGCTTGCCATCGCCTGCTTCGAGGAGCCCGAGTGGCGGGCGCTCGCCCGCCATGCCGGCCACCCCGAATGGCTGGAGGACGGTCGCTTCGCGACCTTGGACGCACGGCTCGCCCACCAGGACGAACTGGACGCGGCGGTCGGCGGCTGGACGGCGACCCAGGACGCCTATGCGGCGATGTTCGCGCTCCAGGCGGCGGGCGTGCCGGCGGGGGTCAGCCAGACCGCGGCCGACCGCTACGACCGCGACCCGCAGCTTGCCGCCCTCGACTGGCTGACCGAGGTCACCGGCACCAAGATCGGGCGCTGGCCGGTGATCGAGGTGCCGACCAAGATGAGCCGCACGCCGCCCTATGCCGGCGGCCCGATCGACCGCGGCGCGCCCGGCTACGGCGAGGACAACGAACGCATCCTGATGGAGATGCTCGGCATGTCGGCGGACGAGGTCCGGCGGCTGGCCGAGGACGGCATCATCTGAGCGAACGCCAACGAGAAGGGCGGCGCTCGGCGTCGCCCCGCCAGGAGAGGAACCGCATGTCGGATTTCCGCGCGCTGAAGGACAAGGTCGCGGTCGTCGGGGTCGGCAACACCCGCTACGGCAACTTCCCGGAGACCGACGATTACGGGCTGGGGGCGGACGCGTTCCGCAATGCCGTCGCCGACTGCGGCATCGACAAGAACGAGATCGACGGGCTGCTCGTCTGCCGGATCCCGTACTACGCGCGGATGGGCGAGATCCTCGGCATCTCGCCGCGCTGGACGATCCCGCTGCCGCCGCACGGCCGCATGTCGTCGATGGGCATCATCGAGGCGGTGGCGGCGCTCAATGCCGGGCTCTGCAAGTATGTCGCCCTGATCTACGCCAACATCGGCCGCTCGCGCCGCGTCAACTATGGCGGCGACGAGAGCCCGAACATCTGGGACCCCTGGGGGTACACATCGCCCGGCGCCGCCCACGCGATGATGTTCCGCCGACACATGGCGCTCTACGGCACGACGACGCGGCAACTGGCCGAGGTGTCGGTCGCCTTCCGGCGCCATGCCTGCCTCAATCCCGATGCCGTGATGAAGCAGCCGATCACCATCGAGGACCACGAGAACGCGCGGCCGATCGTGCTGCCGCTGCGCCTCCTCGACTACTGCCTCATCAACGACGGCGCGGTCTGCATGATCCTGACCACGGCGGACCGCGCGAAGGACCTGAAGAAGCCGCCGGTGCTGATCTCCGGCATCGGCGCCCGCGAGGCCTATGCCGAGGGCTCGCTCTCCAACTTCGAGCGCGACTTCTGGTATCCGCAGCTCCAGGAGATCGCGGGCGAGGTCTACGGCATGGCCGGGGTCGGCCCGTCCGACGTCGACGCCTTCATGTGCTACGACAATTTCGCGCCGACCGTGCTCTTCAGCCTGGAGGGGCTGGGCTTCTGCCCCAAGGGCGAGTCCGGCCGGTTCGTCGAGGGCGGCACGCTGCAGGTCGGCGGCAGGCTGCCGACCAACACCGACGGCGGCCACCTCTCCAACTCCTACATGCAGGGCTGGGCGCTCAACGTCGAGGCGGTGCGCCAGCTCCGCGGCGAATGCGGCGCCCGGCAGGTGCCCGACTGCGAGGTCGTGCAGTTCGTCGCCGCCACGCCCTGCTCGCGCTCGATCATCTACACCCGCGGCTGAGGGGAGGGGATGCCATGACCGCCTACGACAAGCCGCTGCCCCGCATCGACCCGCTGACCCGCCCCTTCTGGGACCTCGCGAAGGACCACAAGCTGGCGGTGCAGGTCTGCCACGAATGCGGGCATCGCCACTTCCCCGCCAGCCCGGTCTGCCCGAGCTGCCTGTCCAAGGACCAGGGCTGGGAGGTGGTGTCGGGCCGCGGCACGCTGTTCTCGTGGGTCACCTTCCATCGCGCCTACTGGAACGGCTTCGCCCGGGACCTGCCCTACGACGTCTGCCTCGTCGAACTCGACGAGGGGCCGCTCTTCGTCAGCAACCTCGTCGGCGGTGCCGAGGTCGCCGTCGGCGACCGCGTCGAGGTCGTGTTCGAGGAGATCACCGACGAGATCACGCTGCCGAAGTTCCGGCCGGCATCGTGAGGGCCATCCGTGACAACGACGAGAAGGGAGGAACGAACATGACGGCATCCGGCAGAACTTGGAGCGTCGCGATCCGCAGCGCGCTGGTCGCGGCGGGCGTGCTGGCCCTGGCCCCGGCCGCCCCGGCCCTGGCCCAGAAGACCCTCAAGGTGGTGGTGCACGCCGATCTCAAGATCCTCGATCCGGTGTGGACGACGGCCTTCATCACCAACCGCCACGGCCTGCTGATCTACGACATGCTCTACGGCCTCGACTCCAAGCTGGAGCCGAAGCCGCAGATGGTCGACAAGCACACGATCAGCGACGACGGGCTGGTCTACACCTTCACCCTGCGCCCCGGCCTGAAGTTCCACGACGGCCAGCCGGTGACCGCGGCCGACGTCGTCGCGTCCTGGACCCGCTGGGCCAAGCGCGACGCGATGGGCCAGCGCCTCGCCAGCTTCACCTCGACGCTGGAAGCGGTCGACGACAAGACCTTCCGCCTGACGCTGAAGGAGAAGTACGGCCTGGTGCTCGACACGCTCGGCAAGTCGACCACCGGTCTCTTCATCATGCCGGAGCGGATCGCCAAGACCGACCCGCAGCAGCAGATCAAGGAATATATCGGCTCCGGGCCGTTCATCTTCGAGCAGAGCGAGTGGCGGCCGGGCTCCAAGGTCGTCTATCGCAAGAACCCCGACTACGTCCCGCGCAGCGACAAGACGGACGCGCTCGCCGGCGCCAAGATCGCCAAGGTGGACCGCGTCGAGTGGCTCTACATCCCCGACCACAACACCAGCCTGTCGGCATTGCAGGCCGGCGAGGTCGACTATTTCGAGGCGCCGCCGCTCGACTTCATCCCGATCCTCGAGAAGAACCCGAAGATCAAGGTCGTCGACATCGAGCCGCTCGGCCTGCAGGGCATCCTGCGTCCGAACTTCCTCTATCCGCCGTTCAACCATCCCAAGGCGCGCCAGGCCCTGCTCTACATGGTGAAGCAGGAAGACTACATGCGAGCGGTGGTGGGTAACCCCAAGCTCTACAAGAAGTTCTGCGGCGCCTTCTTCCTCTGCGGCTCGGACAACGAGACGTCGGTCGGCTCGGAGCCCCTGGCCAAGCAGGATTTCGCCAAGGCCAAGCAGCTGATGAAGGAGGCCGGCTACAACGGCGAGAAGATCGTCGTCCTGCAGCCGACCGACCGGGCGCAGTACAATGCGATGACGATGGTCACCATCCAGACGCTGCGCAAGGCGGGCCTCAACGTCGAGGTGCAGGCGATGGACTGGGGGACGCTGCTGTCCCGCCGCGCCAACCGCGGCAATCCCTACGAGACCGGCTACCACCTGTTCCATACGACGCACGGCGGGCCGAGCACCGCCAACCCGGTCTCCAACACCTGGTTCAACAGCCGCTGCGACCGGGCGAATCCCGGCTGGGCCTGCGACATGGAGCTCGACAAGCTGGTCGAGGACTGGTCGCGCGAACAGGACCGGGCGAAGCGCAAGGCGATCCTCGACAAGATCCAGACCCGCGCCTACGAGACGGTGCCGTACGTGCCGATCGGGCAGTATTCGCAGCCGATCGCGGTCCGCTCGAACATCACGGGCATGCTGGTGGCGAACGTTCCCGTCTACTGGAACATCGAGAAGAAGTGAGCTCCGACCGGGCGGCGCCGCCGGCGCCGCCCGGAAGCGGTGGCACCGGCCGGGCATCGCGACCGACGGTCGCCGGTGCCCGCCCCGGTCCGTTCCCGGAGAAATGCCGATGTGGGCCTACGTGATCCGCCGCATCCTCGCCGTCGTGCCGGTCATGGCGACGGTCGCGGTCGTCGTGTTCCTGATCCTTCACCTCAACCCCGACGACCCGGCGGCGATCATCGCCGGCGACAACGCCACGGCGACCGACATCGAGAACATCCGCCGCCAGCTCGGCCTCGACCGGCCGGTCTACATCCAGTTCTTCGAGTGGGTCGGCCGCCTGATCGGCGGCGACCTCGGGTCGTCGATCTTCCTCGACCGGCCGGTCCTGCATCTCATCCTGGAACGCGTCGAGCCGACGCTGGCGCTCGCCATCAGCACGACGGTCTTCTCGGTGGTGCTGGCCCTGCCGCTCGGCGTCGTCGCGGCATGGAAGGCCGGTACGTGGATCGACCAGACGATCATGGCGGTGGCCGTGCTCGCCTTCTCCTTCCCGGTCTTCCTCATCGGCTACGGCCTCGTCCAGGGCCTGGCGCTGGAGATGGAACTGCTGCCGGTGCAGGGCTTCGTCAGCATCGGCGAGGACCCGGGCGCCTTCCTGGCCCATCTCGTCCTGCCGACGATCGCGCTCGGGCTCGTCTACACGGCATTGCTGGCGCGCATGACGCGCTCGACCGTGCTCGAGATCCTGAACGAGGACTATATCCGCACGGCCCGCGCCAAGGGGCTGGCCAACGGCCGCGTGCTCATCATCCACGCGCTGAAGAACGCGGCGGTGCCGATCGTCACCACGATCGGCGTCGGCATCGCGCTGCTCATCGGCGGCGTCGTCGTGACGGAGAGCGTCTTCGCCATCCCCGGCATCGGGCGGCTCACCATCGACGCCGTGCTGCACCGCGACTACCCGGTGATCCAGGGCGTGATCCTCACGGTCTCCGGCTTCTACGTCCTCATCAACCTCGCGATCGACCTGGCCTACACGGTCCTCGATCCGCGCATCCGCTACTGACCGGCGGGAGAACCCATGACCGACATCGCGGCACAGGACGCCGGCCGGCCGGACGCGGTTCCGGCGACGCGCTCGCGGCTCGGGCGGATCGCCCGCCGTCATCCGATGATGGTCGCCGGCGGGGTCATCCTCGTCGGCATGGCCGTGGTGGCGGCGATGGCGCCGCTGCTCGCGCCCTACGACCCGATCGAGCTCAACGTCGTCGACCGGCTCCGGCCGCCCGACGAGGACTACCTGCTGGGCACCGACGCCTACGGCCGCGACATGCTGAGCCGGATGCTCTACGGCGCCCGCGTGTCGCTGATCGTCGGCCTCTCGGTGGCCGCGCTGTCGACCGTGCTCGGCCTCCTCATCGGCGTCGTCGCCGGCTACTACCGGCTGGCCGACGCCATCCTGATGCGGATCATGGACGGGCTGATGGCGATCCCGGGCATCCTGCTCGCGATCGCGCTGATGGCGCTGACCAAGGCCAGCATCGAGGTCGTCATCCTTGCCATCACCATCCCCGAGGTGCCGCGGGTGGTGCGGCTGGTGCGGGCGGTCGTCCTGTCGATCCGCGAGCAGACCTATGTCCAGGCGGCGATCGCCATCGGCACGCGCTTCCCGCGCCTGATGCGCCGGCACATCCTGCCCAACACGGTGGCCCCGCTCGTCGTCCAGGCGACCTACATCTTCGCCCACGCGGTGCTGGTCGAGGCCTATCTCAGCTTCCTCGGCGTCGGCACCCCGCCCGAGATCCCGAGCTGGGGCAACATCATCGCCGAGGGCCGGCTCTATGTGCAGATCGCCTTCTGGCAGGTGCTGTTTCCCGGCATCGCGCTCGCCCTGATGGTGCTGTCGATCAACGTGATGGGCGACGGGCTGCGCGACATGCTCGACCCCAAGATGTCGCGCCGGAGCTGAGCGCATGACGGACACCAACCCGCCATTGCTTTCCGTGCGCGGACTGGAGACGCGGTTCGTCGACGACGGCGTCGCGCTGAAGGCGGTCGACGGCCTGTCCTTCGACGTCGGCCGCGGCGAGACGCTGTGCATCGTCGGCGAATCCGGCTGCGGCAAGAGCGTCTCGGCACTCTCGATCATGCGGCTGCTGCCGCCGACCTCGCGGGTCGCCGGCCACATCCTGCTCGAGGGCCGGGACCTCGGCGGGCTGAGCGAGCCGGAGATGCGGCGCATCCGCGGCAACGCCATCTCGATGATCTTCCAGGAGCCGATGACCTCGCTCAATCCGGTGGTCACGGTCGGCTACCAGATCGCCGAGGCGGTGCGGCAGCACGAGGGCAAGAGCTGGGCCGAGGGCTACGAGCGGGCGACGGAGATGCTGCGCCTGGTGCGCATCCCCGAGCCGGAGCGGCGGGTCCGGGAGTATCCGCACCAGCTTTCGGGCGGGATGCGGCAGCGGGTGATGATCGCCATGGCGCTCGCCTGCCGCCCCCGGGTGCTGCTCGCCGACGAGCCGACGACGGCCCTCGACGTCACCATCCAGGCGCAGATCCTGGAACTGATGCGCGACCTGCAGGAGGAGACGGGGACGGCGATCGTCCTCATCACCCACGACCTCGGCGTGGTCGCCGAGATGGCCCATCGGGTGGTGGTGATGTATGCCGGCCGCAAGGTCGAGGAGGCCGCGGTCGACGACCTCTTCACGCGCCCGTGCCACCCCTACACGGTCGGCCTGATGGGCTCGATCCCGGAGCTGGGATCGTCCCTGCGGGAGTCCGGTCGGCCGCATCGGCTGGCCGAGATCCCGGGGATCGTGCCGTCGCTGCGGGCGATGCCGGCCGGCTGCCGCTTCGCGCCGCGCTGCCCGCTCGCCGACGAACGCTGTCACGCCCAGTCCCCGCCACTGACCGAAAACCGGCCGGGCCACTGGAGCGCCTGCTGGCACTGGGAGCGGGCCGGGGAGGCCATCCATGCCCACGCCTGAGGCGACCGTACCGCTCCTCGAGGTCCGCGACCTCGTCAAGCACTTCCCCATCCGCAAGGGGCTCTTCGGCAGGGCGGCGGCCAAGGTCCATGCGGTCGACGGCATCAGCCTCGCGATCCGGCCCGGCGAGACGCTCGGCCTCGTCGGCGAGAGCGGGTGCGGCAAGTCGACCGCCGGCAAGGTCATCCTGCGGCTGATCGAGCCGACCTCGGGGTCGATCCGCCTCGAGGGGCGCGACATCACCACCCTCGGCCCCGGCGAGATGCTGGCGGTGCGGCGGGAGATGCAGGTCGTCTTCCAGGACCCGTACTCCTCGCTCAACCCGCGCATGCCGGCAGGCGAGATCGTCGGCGAGCCCTTCGTCAACTACGGCATCGGCAATGCCGGCGAGCGCAGCGACCGCGTCGCCGCGCTCTTCCGCCGGGTCGGGCTGCGGCCGGAACAGATGGCGCGCTATCCGCACGAGTTCTCGGGCGGGCAGCGCCAGCGCCTCGGCATCGCCCGTGCGCTCGCGCTGGGGCCGAAGCTCATCATCGGCGACGAGCCGGTGTCGGCGCTGGACGTCTCGGTCCAGGCGCAGGTCATCAACCTGCTGATGGACCTGCAGGCCGAGTTCGGCCTGAGCTACCTCTTCATCGCCCACGATCTGGCGGTGGTCGAGCACATCAGCCATCGGGTCGCGGTCATGTATCTCGGCAAGATCGTCGAGGTGGCGCCGCGCCGGGCACTGTTCGGCCAGCCGCAGCATCCCTACACCGAGGCGCTACTCGCTTCGGTGCCGCTGCCGAAGCCGGGCCGGCGGCGCGAGCGCCAGACGCTGAAGGGCGACGTGCCGAGCCCGATCGCGCCGCCGCCGGGCTGCCGCTTCCACACCCGCTGCCCCTATGCGGTCCAGCGCTGCCGGCAGGAGGAGCCCCTGTTGCACGCCGTCGGAGAAGGGCACTCGGTCGCCTGCCATCTGCGGTGATCGGCGGTCGGCCTGCCGATGCTGCGCCGCGGCATCGCGGCTGCTATGACGAGGCCATGGTGGGGGAGCGACGAGTCGCGGCATGAGGGCGCCGAGGCCGAAACCGGGTGCGGGCGGCTGTGGGCAGGGGCAGGTGCGCCTGGCCGATGTCGCGGCGGCCGCCGGCGTGTCGTCGGCGACGGTGTCGCGCGCCTTCAACCTGCCGGCGCTGGTCCGCGACGACGTCCGGGCGCGGATCCTGGCGACCGCCGACGACCTCGGATACGTCGCCCACGGCGCCGCGCGGACGCTCGCCTCGCGCCGGTCGCGCACGCTGGGCGCGATCGTCCCGACCCTCACCAACACCATCTTCGCCCGCGGCATCGACGCCTTCCAGCGCCGTGCCGAGGAACACGGCTACATCCTGCTGCTCACGACCTCGGAATATGACGAGCAGCGCGAATGGGAGCGCGGCCGTGCGCTGGTCGAGCGCGGGGTGGACGGGCTGATGCTGGTCGGTGGCCAGCACGACCGGCGCCTCGTCCATCTGCTGGAGACGACGGGCAAGCCCTTCATCAACGCCTGGTATGCCAATCGCGGGTCGGAGCATCCGTCGATCGGCTACGACAACCGCGCCCTGTCCAACATGGTCTTCGACTATCTGGTCGGTCTCGGGCACCGCGACTTCGCCGTGGTGACCGGCTCGACCAGCCACAACGACCGGGTCGCCGGCCGGCTCCTCGGCGTCGCCGATGCCATGCGGCGCCACGGCCTGTCGCTGCCGCCCGGGCGGATGATCCACCGCCACTATTCGATTGACGCCGGACGCGACGCGTTCCGCCAGCTGGCCGCCGCCGGTCCGCTGCCGACCGCCATCGTCTGCGGCAACGACATCCTGGCTTCGGGCGTGCTGTTCGAGGCCCGGGCCCAGGGCATCGACGTTCCCGGACAGCTCTCGATCATCGGCAACGGCGATCTCGACATCACCTCCCACACCGTGCCGCCGCTCACCACCGTGCTCACGCCCAAGGTCGAGATCGGCACCTGGGCCGCCGACTACCTGCTGGCGCGTCTCGACGGGCGCGAGATCGAGCTGCCGCCGGAGCTTCCGGTCCGGCTGGTGATCCGCGGCAGCACCGGCCCGGCGCCGGTGCCGCGCACGCCTGTCCGGCGCCGCAGGATCGCCGTCTGACGGGCGTCGAATTCGCTGCCCTGCGGCGGAGATCGCGCTAACATCGGCCTTCGTCCATCGCCCCGCCCGGACTCCCGGAGACCGGGGCTCACGCACAACACGGCGAGGGGAGACGCTGCCGATGTTCGGAAGACGTCCGACGATCAGCTCGGTCAAGGGAATGGTGGCCGCCGCCAATCCGCACGCGGCCATGGCGGGGGCGCGGATCCTGCGCGCCGGCGGCAATGCCTTCGACGCGATCGCGGCGACGGCGGCGACGCTCAACGTCGCCGAGCCCTACATGTCGGGCCTCGCCGGCATGGGCATGGCGACCTGCTATGTCGCGGCCGAAAAGCGCGTCCGCACGCTCGACTTCATCACCCCGGTGCCGTCCCGGTTCGACGCCACCAAGCTGACGCGCAAGGACGTCGCCCGCGGGCCGATGGCGAGCGGGGCGCCGGGCAACCTCGCCGGCTGGTGCGAACTGGTCCGTGCCTACGGCACCCGCCCGCTGTCGGAAATCCTGGCGCCGGCCATCGAACTCGCGCGCGACGGCATTCCGGTGTCGGAGAACAATGCCGAGAACATCGGCCAGTCGATCGCCGAGCTGAAGGCCTTCCCCGACATCTTCGCCGGCTGGTCGAAGAACTACACCGGCGGCACCGGCGTCCTGCCCTACGGCGCGGTCCTGAAGCAGCCCGACCTCGCCCGCACCTACGAGGCGATCGCGGCCGAGGGTCCCGGATACCTCTATGGCGGGGCGCTCGGCCGCGACATGGTCGCCCATCTCCAGGCGCTGGGCGGCGTCCTCTCGATGGCCGACCTCGAGGCGGTGAAGCCGGTCTGGCTCGATCCCATCGCCGTCCCCTATCGCGGCGTCGCCATCCACACGCTGCCGCCGCCCTGCGAGGGTTTCCAGTATCTACTGACGCTCCGCATCCTCGAGGGCTTCGACCTCGCGGCGATGGAGCGCAACGGGCTGCGCCATCTCGACACGGTGTTCCGGGCGATCCGGCTCGCGGCGGGCGAGCGCATCTACAAGAACAACCCGTCGCCCGAGGCGCTGGCCGAGATCCTCGGCGACGCCAATGTCGACCGGCTGCGCCAGCGCGTCGCCGACGGTCGGCCGGTGATCGGGCCGACCGAGCAATGGGTCGAGCCGCAGCCGGAGGTCGAGGGGGTCGATCGCGACCATACGACCTCGTTCTCGGTCGCCGACGCCGCCGGCAACGTGGTCTGCGTCACCATGAGCCTCGGCGCCAAGTTCGGCTCGGGCGTGGTCATCCCGGGCTACGGCGTCTGCATGAACAACTTCCTCTACTGGGGCGAGCTCGATCCGCGTGGCCGCAACTTCATGCGACCCGGCGGGCCGCTGGCGCTGCCGACGGCGCCCTCGATCGGGCTGCGCACCGACGGGCGCCCGGTGCTGGCGCTCGGTACCCCCGGCAGCTACGGCATCTGCCAGACGCAGTCGCAGGCGCTGGTCCAGCATCTCGATTTCGGCCTGCCGATCCAGGAGGCGATCGCCGCGCCCCGGGCCCGCCTCCAGGACGGCGCCGCCGTCCATCTCGAGGCGCGCATCGACGAGGAGGTGGTGACGGGCCTGCGACGCCGCGGCCACCAGATCACCATGCTCGACAGCTTCGCACTCGCCTGCGGCGGGATGCAGGGCATCGCCATCGATCCCGACCATGGCGTCCTGACCGGCGGCGCCGATCCCCGTCGCGACGGCTACGCGGTGTTCCCGTAGGCGCGGACGGGGGGGGGGCGGGGGGCGGGGCCCCGCCCGGCGGCCCGGTGGGGGCGGTCGCGGAACACCGGGGGGCGCGGGTCGCCGACACCGCCG
>NZ_JAYSFE010000006.1:64050-68199 GCF_041913585.1 Allostella sp. | reverse complement strand
CCCATATCGGGCTCGCCATGATCGCCGTGCGCGACGACGAGATCGCCACCGGGGCGGCCTCGGTCGGCGTCACCCGCATCAAGGTCCAGGCCTTCGCGCTCTCGGCCGCCTATGCCGGGCTGGCGGGCGCCCTCTTCGCCCACATGACCAACTTCGTCGCCCCCGACGACTTCAACCTCGGCCACTCGATCATCTACCTCGCCATGCTCATCATCGGCGGCGAGGGTTCGATCCTGGGGGCCATCGCCGGCGCCGTCATCGTCACCTTCATGCCGGAACTGATGCGCGACCTGGGCCAAGCCTACATGATCGTCTTCGGCGGCCTGATGCTGCTGATCCTGATCTTCCTGCCCAAGGGGCTCCTCAGCCTCGCCGCCATGGCCGGACGCCGCATCGGGGGCGGCGGCCGATGACGCCGATCCTCGCGGTCGACGGGCTGTCCAAGAACTTCGGCGGCGTGCGCGCCGTCCAGGCGGTGTCGCTGGCCGTGCCGCCGGGCCTGATCTTCTCCGTCATCGGGCCGAACGGGGCCGGCAAGACCACCTTCATCAACGTCATCACCGGCATCCTGCCGTCGTCCGGCGGCAAGGTCCGCTTTGGTGATCGCGACATCACCGATGCCCCGGCCCATGTCGTGGCCGCCGCGGGCATGGTCCGCACCTTCCAGAACGGGCGCCTCTTCCACCGGCTGACGGTGATGGAGAACGTCCTCGTCGGCGCCCATCACCGGCTGCCGCAGTCGGTCTGGTCGGCGATCGCCGGCGGCGCGGTGCGCCGGCGCACGGCCGAGATCCGGTCCCGCGCCCGCGCCCTCCTGGAGACGCTGGGCCTGCTCGACGATGCCGACCGGCTGGTCGGCGCGCTGCCCTACGGCCGCCAGCGCATGGTCGAGATCGCCCGCGCGCTCGTCTCCGAGCCGAAGCTGCTGCTGCTCGACGAGCCGGCGGCCGGGCTCAACTCGGGCGAGGTCGAGCGGCTGCGCGCCGTGCTCGAGGGCCTGCGCGAGCAGGGCCTGACGCTGCTGCTGGTCGAGCACAACATGGGCTTGGTGATGCGCGTCGCCGACCGCATCGCGGTCATCAGCTTCGGCGAGAAGATCGCCGAGGGCACGCCGGCCGAGGTGCGCGCCGATCCCAAGGTCCTGGAAGCCTATCTCGGGCACGGATACCGCCATGCTGGAGATTGACCGCCTCGCCGTCGCCTACGGCGCGATCGACGCGCTGCACGGCATCTCGCTCGCCGTCGGCGAGCGCGAGGTGGTGGCGCTGGTCGGCGCCAACGGCGCCGGCAAGACGACGCTGCTCCGCACCATCTCGGGCCTGCTGCGGCCGAAGGGCGGCGAGGTCCGCTTCCAGGGGGAGGCGCTGGGCCGCGCCTCGGCCGAGAGCCGGGTCCGTCGCGGCATCGCCCATGTGCCGGAGGGGCGCCGCATCTTCCCGGGCCTGACGGTGATGGAGAACCTCGATGTCGCCACCACCATCTGGCGCCGTCGGGGCATGAGTGCCGCGGCCGACCTCGAGCGCGTCTTCGCCCTCTTCCCGCGCCTGAAGGAACGCTCGCGCCAGCTCGGCTGGTCGCTGTCGGGCGGCGAGCAGCAGATGCTGGCGATCGGCCGGGCGCTGATGGCACGGCCGCGGATGCTGCTGCTCGACGAGCCGTCGCTGGGCCTCGCCCCGCGCCTGTCGGAGGAGGTCTATCGCCGGATCGCCGAGATCAACGGCGACGGCGTCACCGTGCTGCTGGTCGAGCAGAACACCGTCCTCGCGCTCGAGGTCGCGCACCGCGCCTACGTCATCGAGAACGGGCGGATCGTGCTCGACGGCCCGGCGCGCGACCTCGCCCGCCATCCGCGGGTGCGCGAGGCCTATCTCGGAGCCTGACCGCCATGCCGGACACCGCCCCCCTTGCCGCCGCCGTCCCGACGATCGACCTCGCGGGCTTCCTCGCCGGCCGCCCCGGCGCCGCGACCGCGGCCGGTCGCGCCGTCGACCGCGCCTGCCGGGAGGTCGGCTTCCTCACCATCGTCGGGCACGGCGTCCCGGCCGCCCTCGTCGACGCGACCCGGGCCCAGGCGCGGGCCTTCTTCGACCTGCCGCGCGACGAGAAGGCGAAGGTCGCCCGCGCCGCCCCCGCCTTCAACCGCGGCTGGGGGGCCGTCGGCGAGGAGAGCCTGGCCAAGAGCCTCGGCGCCGCAGCGCCGCCGGACTACAAGGAATATCTCGGCATCGGCCCGGTCGACGCCGGCGACGATCCCTATTTCACCCAGCCCGCGGCCTTCCCGCACTTCGCCGCCAACCGCTGGCCGGAGCGGCCGGCCGAACTGCGTCCGGTCTTCACGGAGTATTTCCGGGCGATGGAGCGGCTCGCCTCCGACCTGATGCGGCTCTTCGCGGTCGCGCTCGACCTGCCGGAAGGCTTCTTCGCCGACAAGATCGACCGCCAGTGCGGCAGCCTGCGCGTCATCAACTATCCGGCGCAGGAGGCGGGCCCGGCTGACGGGCAGCTGCGCGCCGGCGCCCATACCGACTATGGCAGCCTGACCATCCTCCATGCCGAGGACCGGCCGGGCGGCCTGCAGGTGCGCTGCACCGACGGCAGCTGGATCGACGTGCGGCCGCGGCCCGAGAGCTTCGTCGTCAACATCGGCGACCTGATGGCGATGTGGACCAACGACCGCTGGGTTTCGACGCTGCACCGGGTCGGCAACCCGGCGCGCGCCGACGCCGCCGCCAGCCGGCGCATCAGCCTCGTCTTCTTCCACCAGCCGAACTACGACGCCGTCATCGAGTGCCTGCCGAGCTGCCTCGCCCCCGGCGCGGCGCCGCGCCACCCGCCGATCACCTCGGGCGCCCACCGCCTCCTCAAGCTGAACCGAGCCAATGCGTACTGAAACCGGCTGGCAGGTCGGCATCGACATCGGCGGCACCTTCACCGACCTGGTGGCGCTGCACCCCGCGACCGGCGAAGTGCGCTCGATCAAGGTGCCGACCCGGCGCGCCGATCCCGTCGCCAGCATCCAGGCGGCACTCGCCGCCGCGGGCCTCGATCCCGCCGAGGTCGCGGACCTCGTCCACGGCACGACGCTCGTCACCAACGCCATCGTCGAGGACCGGGTCGAGCCGGTGGCGCTGGTCGCCACCCACGGGTTCGAGGACGTGCTCGACATCGGCCGCGCCGGGCGCCAGCACCTCTACCGCCTCGACGCCCTGCCCCGCCCGCCGGCGCAGGTGCCGCCGGAGCGCCGGGTCGGCCTCGCCGAGCGCATGGACCATGCCGGCCGGCCGGTGCTGGAGCCGAGCCCGGCCGCCCTCGCCGCGGCGGCGGCCGCCGTCCGCGCGACCGGGGTCGAGAGCGTCGCCGTCTCGCTGCTGCACGCCTACGCCAACCCCGCGCACGAGCAGGCGATGGCGGCCGCGCTCGCCGGGGTCGCGCCCTACCTCTCGCTGTCGCACGCGGTCAATCCCGAGACGCGCGAATTCGAGCGCACGGCGGCGACCGTCCTCAACGCCTCGGTCATGCCGATCGCCGCCCGCTATCTCGACCGCCTGCAGCGCGAGGTGAAGGGTGCCCGGCTGCACGTCATGCACTCGGCCGGCGGCATGGCCTCGCCCGAGGCATCCGCCCGGCGGCCGCTGGCGATGGCACTGTCGGGGCCGGCGGCCGGCGTCTCCGCCGCCGCCCGCGTCGCGGCCGAACTCGGCCTCGACCGGGTGCTGAGCTTCGACATGGGCGGCACCACCACCGACGTCTGCCTCATCGTCGGCGGCGCGGCCGAGATCTCGACGGATTCCAAGCTCGCCGGCCGGCCGGTGCGGCAGCCGATGGTGGCGGTCGAATCGATCGGCGCCGGCGGCGGCTCGCTGGTGCAGTACGGCACCGGCGGCCTGACGATCGGGCCGGAGAGCGCCGGCGCCGACCCCGGCCCCGCCGCCTACGGCCGCGGCGGCACGAGGCCGACGGTGACCGACGCCAACGCCGTGCTCGGCTACCTCGACCCGGCCAAGCGGCTCGGCGGCGCCATCACCCTCGACCCGGCGGCGGCCGCGGCGGCGATGCGGCCGCTGGCGGAGCGCCTCGGCGTCGGTGTCGTGGAACTGGCGCTGGGCGTGCAGCGGGTCGCCAACGCGGCGATGGTGCGGGCGCTCGCCC
>NZ_JAYSFE010000006.1:40626-63950 GCF_041913585.1 Allostella sp. | reverse complement strand
CTGGCGCTGGGCGTGCAGCGGGTCGCCAACGCGGCGATGGTGCGGGCGCTCGCCCGGGTCACCGTCGAGCGCGGCGTCGACGGGCGCCAATGCACGCTGCTCGCCTTCGGCGGCGCCGGGCCGATGCATGCGGTCGGCCTGGCGCGCGAGTTCGGCATCGCCGACATCCTGATTCCCCGCTTCTCGTCCGCCTTCTCCGCGCTCGGCTGCGTCGTCGCCGACATGAGCTACACCCAGCAGCAGGCCGTCCGCCTGCTGAGCCATGCCTGGGACGCCGGGCGCTTCCAGGCGCTCCACGACGGGATGCTGGCGACGCTGACCGAGCCGCTCGCCCGGCAGGGTCACGAGGCCGACGCCGTCACCGTCGAGCGCACCGCGCTCGTCCGCTATGTCGGCCAGAGCTACGCCGTCGAGGTGCCGTTCGCGCTGCCGCTCGACCTCGACCGGCTCGGCGCCGACTTCCGCCGCCGGCACCACGAGATCTACGGCTACGCCACCGCCGAGGAGTGGGAGATGCAGAGCCTGCGGATGCGGGCCTCGGTGCCCCGCCGCACGCGGTTCGGATCCGTGTCCGCCCCGGCCGCCGCCCCGCAGCCGCTCTCCGTCGGCCCGTGCTGGTTCGAGGCCGCGGCGCCGCACCCGACGCCGCGCTTCGAGCGCGACCAGCTCCCGCCCGGCTGGCGCCTCGACGGGCCCGCCATCGTCGAGGATGCGTGGTCGACGATCGTCGTGCCGCCCGGCTGGAGCGTCGCCGCCGACGCCATGGGCCATCTCCGCATCCGCGAGGCCGTCCGATGAGGAACGAGGTCGATCCCTTCACCGTCGAGGTCATCCGCCACGCCCTGACCGCGGCCGCCGAGGAGATGTCCTTCGTCGTCATGCGCTCGGCGCGCTCGCCCCTGCTGCGCGAGGCGGGCGACCTGTCCTCGGCGATCACCGACCACAAGGGCGACCTCATCGCCCAGGGCCGCGACATCCCGATCCATCTCGGCGTCATGAGCTTCACGGTGAAGAAGTTCCTGGAGCGGGTGCCGGCCGACCGGCTGCGGCCGGGCGACGTCTGGTTCCTCAACCTGCCGGAGGTCGGCGGCAACCATCTCCCGGACGTCAAGGCGATCCGGCCGATCTTCCTCGAGGGCGCCCTCTTCGCCTTCGCCGTCAGCCTCGCCCACTGGGGCGACATCGGTGGCGCCTGGGCCGGCAGCTATTTCGCCGCCGCCACCGAGACCTGGCAGGAGGGCGTGCGCATCCCGCCGCTCCGCCTCGTCACCGCCGAGGGCGTCGACGCCGAGAAGCGCGACTTCCTGCTTGCCAACCTGCGCGGGCCGGCCGAGCGCGAGGGCGACCTGCTGGCCCAGGTCGCCGCCACCCGGGCCGCCGAGATCCGCCTGGAGCGGCTCTGCGAGGAGCATGGCGCCGCCACCATCCGGGCTGCCCTCGACCGGCTCGACGACCTCTCCGAGGCGCAGATGCGCGAGGCGATCGCCGGCCTGCCGGACGGGGTCTGGGACGGTGAGGATTTCCTCGACGACGACGGCCCAGGCGGGCGCCCCGCCGCCATTCGCGTCCGCATCGAGATCGCCGGCGACCGCGCGCGCTTCGACTTCTCCGCCACCGACGACGCCGTCGCCGGCCCGCTCAACACCACGCCCTTCGTCGCCATGGCCGCCGTCTATTACGCCATCAAGGCGGTCGCCGGCCCGGAGATCCAGCCGAACGGCGGCTGCTACCGGGCCCTCGACGTGATGACGCGGCCCGGCTCGATCCTGGAGCCGGGCATCGACCGCCCCGTCGTCGGCGGCAACCACGAGACCTCGCAGCGCGCGGTCGACGCCATCATGCGGGCGCTGGCCCAGGCGGTGCCGGAGCGGCTGACGGCCGGCGGGTCGACGACGGCCGGCCTCCTGATCTTCGGCGGGCGCCGCCGCGACGGCGCCATCGGCACCTTCTACGAGACCCATGGCGGCGGCGAGGGCGCGCGCATCGACCGCGACGGCCAGCCGGTCGTCCGCGTCCACCTCACCAACACCATGAACACGCCGGTCGAGATCGTCGAGGCCGAGTACCGGATCCGCGTCGACGCGCAGCGCCTCCGGCCGGGGTCGGGCGGTGCCGGACGGCATCGCGGCGGCGACGGCATGGTGCGCGCGTACACGGTGCTGGCCGACGACCTCTCGCTCACCACCATGTTCGAGCGCCGGGTCGTGCCGCCCTACGGGCTCGCCGGCGGGCAACCCGGCCTGCCCTTCCGCTGCACGCTGCACCGGGCCGACGCCCCGCCGCGCGAGTTGCGCGGCAAGGAGAACCTCGCGCTCCGCAGCGGCGACCGCGTGGTGATGGAAACCTCCGGCGGCGGCGGCTACGGACAGGATTGAGCAACATTTTCCATGACGGCGATCGGGCTTGACCGTCGCCGGACGAATCCCGAAAGATGAAAACTCCGTAATCCCCGGTCTTCCGGCGAATGGTTGCGGGTCAATGGTGTCCGTCGGCGTAGAGCAACTTCGCCGGCGGCGCTGAATTAAGGCGCGCCCACCGGCGCAGCCATGGGAGGAAGACATGGTGGCTTGCTCGGCAAGAGTGGCCGGAATGGGCGTGGCTGCCCTTCTGGCATTTTCCGCAGGCGGTTCCGCGGCCTGGGCCCAGGCCAAGGAACTGAGCATGGGCAACGTCAACCCGCCCAGGCACGGCACGTCGCTCGCGGCCCAGCATTTCGTCGACAAGGTGGCCGAGCTTTCGGGCGGGAAGATCAAGATCGCGCACCACCATTCCGGTGCGCTCGGCGGCGAGCGCGAGGTCGCGCAGCAGATCCAGCTCGGCGCCGTCGACTTCGGACCGATCACGACGGCGCCGCTCTCGACGCTGATCCCCGAGATGTCGGTGTTCCAGCTCCCCTACATCTTCCGCGACTACCAGCACCTCTTCAAGACGCTCGACGGCGACGATACGGTCGTCAAGTACTACTCGGGCGTGCTCGACAAGAAGGGGCTGAAGCTGGTCGGCTTCATCGCCGCGGGCTATCGCGGCATCTACGGCCATCACCCGATCAACTCGCTGGCCGACGTCAAGGGCAAGAAGATCCGGGTCCAGGAGGACAAGATCCTGGTGGCAACCTTCAAGGCGCTCGGCATGATCTCGACCCCGATCGCCTTCCCGGAAGTGGCGACCGCCTTGCAGACCAAGGTCATCGAGTTCGGCGAGGGCGGGATCAACACCTTCTATCACAACAAGTTCTACGACATCGTGAAGAACGTCGCCGACGTCCGGCACACGCACCAGGCGGTCGCCCTCATCATGGCGAAGGGGACCTGGGCGAAGCAGGATGCGGCCGGCCAGAAGGCGATCACGGATGCCTGGGTCTCGGCGCGGGACTTCAATCGGAAGTTCATCCTCGACGAGGACAAATCGATCCAGGACGACGTCCGCGCCAAGGGCGTGGCGATCACCAAGCCCGACGCCGCGCCCTTCCGTGACGCCACCAAGAGCGTCTACGAGGAGTTCTACGCGACGCCGGCCGGCAAGGACGCGCGCAAGATCGTCGATCACATCCTGGCGGTGAAGTAGCCCATGGCGCAGGTCCATGGCGGCGGGTCCGGCGAGGACCCGCCGCGCGGGGCATTGGCGCGCTTCTATGACGGGCTCGGCCATGTCGGCGGGGTGATCCTCGCCGTCATGACCGCGGCCGTCTTCGTGCAGGTGCTGTTCCGCTATGCCGGAGTGACGGTGATCGACGGGCTGGAGGAAATCCCCCGCTTCCTCTTCATCTGGCTCGTCATGATCGGGTCCGCCGCCGCCATGTGGCGCAACGAGCACACGATGCTCGACTATTTCGTGAAGCTGCTCGGCCCGCGCGGGCAGGCCGTCGCGCGCATCGCCTCCGTCGGCGCCTGCATCTGGGTCTTCGTCTACCTGATCGACCTCAGCTGGACGCTGGTGCCGAACGCGCAATTGCAGACCAGCGCCGGCCTCGAACTGCCGCTCGGCTACGTCTTCGCCGCCCTGCCGGTCGGCGCCGTCCTCATCCTGGTGCCGCTCGTCCGCCAACTCGTCGAAGCCGTGAGGGCGCTATGGCCGAAACGCTCCTGATCTTCTTCGTCGTCTTCATCGTGCTGGGGACGCCGATCTCGATCGCGCTCGGCGTCGGCGCCTTCGGCGCGGCGATCTTCTATCCGGTCCTCAATCCGATCATCGTGCCGACCCGCTTCGTCGGCCTGCTCTCGGACTCCTACCTGCTGCTGTCGGCGCCGCTCTTCATCCTCGCCGGCAACATCGCCGCCCGCGGCGGCGTCGCCCGCGTCATCATCGACCTGGCGACGGCGGTGGTCGGGCGGTTCCGCGGCGGCCTCGCCTACGTCAACGTCGCCGACAGCATGGTGTTCGGCGGCATCTCCGGTTCCGCGGTGGCCGACGTGGCGGCGCTCGGCACCTTCCTCATCCCGCAGATGGAGCGCAAGGGCTACGACCGCGACTTCGCGACCGCGCTGACGGTGGCGACGGCGGTGGTGGCGCCGATCATTCCGCCGTCCATCATCGCCGTCATCTATGCCTGGATGGCGGACCAGTCGGTCGCCGCCATGTTTGCGGCGGGCGTCATTCCGGGACTGCTGGTCGGGCTCGGCATGGCGGTGCCGGTCTTCGTCATCTCGCGCAGGCGCAACTACCCGCGCGAGGCGCCGCCGACGCTCCGGCAGTTCCTGAGCGTGCTGCTGGCCGCCCTGCCGGCCCTGATGATCCCCGTCATCATCATGGGCGGCATCATGTTCGGCCTCTTCACGCCGACCGAGGCGGCGGCGGTGGCCGCGGTCTATGCGCTCGTCGTGCCGCCGATTTTCTACCGCCAGCCGTCATGGCGCGAACTGCCGGCGATCTTCGCCGATTCGGCGCGGCTGTCGGGGGTGATCGGCCTCATCATCGGCTTCGTCGGCGCCTTCGGCTGGGTCCTCACCTATTCGAAGTTCCCCTTCCAGGTGGCCGAGGCGATCTCGCAGATCGCGCCGCACTGGTTCGTCTTCATCTTCATGGTCATCGTCCTCTACCTCATCCTCGGCACCTTCCTGACCCCGTCCGAGATCATCCTGGTCACGGTTCCCGTCCTCTTGCCGGTGGCCGAGGCGGTCGGCGTCCACCCGATCCATTTCGGGCTGGTCTGCGTCGTCGCCTCGGCGATCGGGCATGTGACGCCGCCGGTCGGGCTCTGCCTCTTCGTCGGCATGGCGGTGAGCGGACTGCCGATGGAGAAGGTGGTGCCGCCGCTCCTGCCCTTCATCGCCGCCATCGCGGCGGTGCTGCTGCTGCTGGCGATGTTCCCCGAGGTGTCGCTCTTCCTGCCGCGCCTCCTCGGCTTCATCACCTAGCGAAAGGGGCCGCCGGATCGCTCCGGCGGCCCCTCGTCCGATGTTCGGCGCGGCGGATCAGCCGCGAAACTGGCGCCGGTCGCCCTTGCGCAGCCAGAGGCGCAGCAGGTGGCGCCGCTTCTCCGGCTCGTCATGGTCGACATAGGGCGTGCGGCCGTGGACGATGATGCGGTTGTTCAGGATCTGCATCTGCCCCGGCTCCATGAAGAAGTCGTGGCGGTGCGCCGGATCGCCGAGGAACGCGTCCATCAGGTCGACCGCGCGCACGCCCGCCTCGTCGAGCACCCGGCCCGTCTTGGCGTAGCCGCGGCGGATGACGCGGGCGTTGAAGCGGATGCGCAGCCCGCCGTCCGCCTCGACCTGGAAGATCGGATACCAGTTGTTCCGGGCCGCGTCGGCGGCCTGGTACTCCTGGTGATGGCGGTAGAACGGTTGGTAGAGCCGGTCGACCAGATCCGGATGCTCGGTGAGGAAGTGGTTCTGCGCCGCATAGGCGCTCGACAGCGAACTCATGCCGCCGGACTTGGCGGTCTGGAGGCAGAGCAGGCTGATGTAGTTCGGCGGCGCCTCGCCCATCGAGCTGTCGTTGTGCATGTCCAGCCCCTCGGGGGTGAGCGCCGTGCGCGTCTCCCCGGTATAGGGCTGGCCGTCATGGCGGACGTCGTAGATCATCGTGCCCGGCCAGTCCTGCGCGACGGGCGGCTCCAGGAGGCTGAGGACGAGCCAGTAGACGTCGGTCAGCTCGCGCTTCGACCAGCGGTCGACGGGCAGCCGGTCGAGGATGACGAAGCCGAGCCCGTCGTCGAGACGCTGCTTGATGCCGCCCATCCAGCGGCGGCAGGCCGACATCTCGAAATGCTCGGGCACCAGGATCAGGGTCGGGACCGGCGCCTTGCGCTGCTCTGCGACGATGGCGTCGAGCTCGGCCAGGCACTCGTCCGGCAGCCGGACGACGAAATCCTCGTCGCGCAGCTGCGGGCCGAGCCAGGCGCGCGGCGACAGCGCCGGCCGGGTGGCGGAGGGACGCTCCAGGGTTGCGGTATCGCTCGACATGGCGGGTTGGGGCTCCACCGAGAACTGCGACAGACGACGAGTAGGCCGACCAGCGGCCGCTCCGGTCAAGCGGGAATGTCGCCGGGGCCGAATTCAGGTCGGCCGCGTGTCCCGCGAAGTGGAAGCCCCGGGCCGGTCCTCCTCACACCTTCTCGAAGTCGATGCGCTCGGCGACCGGCAGGCCCAGCAGGAAGCGGCGCAGACAGTCGAGGCCCATCTCGGTGGCGCCGAGCCGCACCCATTCCCGGCCGCCCAGCAGGCGCGCCTCGCGCGTCTCGACCCGGCCGCCGCCGGCGACGGCGATGCGGATGGTGCCGCCGAGATCGATGCGGTCGCCGCCCTCGTCGAGATCGACCAGCACCGCCAGGGCATGGCTGGCGCCGCTCGCATCGGCGAGGCTGCGGGCGAGCGCCACCGCCGGCTCGGCCTCGGGCAGCGCCGCCAGCCCCGCCGCGGCGGCGAGCTGGCCGGGGTCGCGGCTGACGATCGCGCGCCGCAGCACCCGCTCGGCACCCGGCTGCGGTCCGAAACGGGCGGCGATCTGGCCGCCGGTGAAGGTCTCGGCGACGGCGAGCGTGCCGCCGGCGGCCACCAGGGCCGCCAGCACCTCGCCCTCCAGCGTGCGGTCGTCCTCGGCGACGATGAAGTTGCCGAGGCGCTGGCGCACGAAGGCGGTCACCGGCGCCAGCTTGCGCTCGACCTCCTCCATGTCGCGGCCGCGGACGGTGATCTTGGTCTCGAGCTGGGGATAGTGGGCGCGGAAGCCGAGCTTGACCCCGCCGTCCGGCGCCAAGTCCTCGAGCCCGGCCAGCATCGCGTCGGCACGCGATTCGCCGATGCCGTAGGAATGGAACCGCTTGAGATGGATCACCGCCTGCACGCCGCTCTTCTTCAGCAGGCGCGGGATGATCTGCTCCTCCAGCATGCGGCGCAGTTCGCGCGGCACGCCGGGGGTGAAGAAGAAGCGGGCGCCGTCGATGTCGAGGGCGAAGCCGCAGGCGGTGCCGACCGGGTTGTCGAGGATTTCCGCGGTCGACGGCAGCATCGCCTGCTTGCGGTTGTTGGGCGGCATCACCCGGCTGCGGCGCTGGAAATATTCCTCCATCCGCGCCAGCCACTCCTCGCTCAGCACCAGTTCGACGCCGGCCGCCTTGGCTGCCATCTCCTGCGACAGGTCGTCGACGGTCGGGCCCAGCCCGCCATTGACGATGACCGCGTCGGCCCGGGACGCCGCCAGCCGGAAGGCCGCCATCAGGCTGTCGCGGTCGTCGCCGACCGTCGTGCCCCAGACCACCGTGAGGCCGAAATCCTCCAGCTTCTGGCTGATGTAGCTGAAGTTGCTGTTGACGATCTTGCCGGTCAGGACTTCGTCGCCGGTACACAGGATCTCGATGCGCATGGAGCGGCCTCGGGCGGGGAGCGGGTTGGGGTCCGGGGGGTTCAGGCGGGCAGCAGTTCGCGGGCGAGCAGTTCGTAGCTGCGATGGCGGGCGCCTTCGTCGTGCGCCCAGGTGACGATCGCGATCTCGTCGAGCGCGAGGCGCCGGGCGAGGTCGCGGATGCGCTCGCCGACCTCGGGCCCGGTGCCGACGAAGGCGTTGCGCCGCATCTCCTCGATCCGCTCGCGCTCCATGTCCGTGTAGGCGTGGGCGGCGGCCTCCTCGGGCGATTCCAGGGGGAGGAAGATGCCGCGGTCGCGGAAAAGCCGCCAGCGGGCGCGCGGCGTGAAATGGTACTGCGCCTCCTCCGCGGTATCGGCCGCCAGCGCCCAGACGCAGATGCCGGCCCGCGGCGCGGGATGGCGCGGACTGGGCCGGTAGGTGCTGCGGTAGAGGTCGAGCGCCTGCTGCCCGCCACGGCCGTCGGTGAAGAACCAGGCGAAGCTGTAGGGCAGCCCGAAATGGGCGCCGACGCGGGCGCCGAAGTCCGAGCTGCCGAGGATCCAGACCTCGGGCACCGTCTCGCCCTGGGGATAGGCCTGGACGGCGCGGAACGGGTGCCCCTCCGGCAGGGGCTCGCCCGCGAGCCAGCACTGGATGTCGCGGACGTCGCTCGGGAACTGGTCGGGACGCTCGTTGGCGAGCGGGTTGAGGGCAAAGGCCGTGCGCCCGTCCGAGCCGGGGGCGCGCCCGAGGCCCAAGTCGATGCGCCCCGGCGCGATCGCGTCCAGCACCCGGAACTGCTCGGCCACCTTGTAGGCGGAATAGTGCGGCAGCATCACCCCGGCGCTGCCGACGCGGATGCGGCGGGTGGTGGCGGCGATGGCGGCGATCAGGATTTCCGGCGCCGAGCCGACGATGGTCGGGTGGTTGTGATGCTCGGACACCCAGAAGCGATGGTAGCCGAGCGCCTCGCAATGGCGGGCGAGCGCGATCGTGTCGCGGATCGCCTGGCCCTGCGGGCGGCCGGCGGCCGCGATCGACTGATCGAGGATGGAGACGGTGAGAGGCAAGGGAGGCTCCCGCTGGCGGGTATTGGGCGGAATCTGCCGCCGATCATACTCCGCCCCGCCGCCGATGCACCCTCAGTGCCGCGGGTGCGCCCGGAACCGCGCGCGCTTGGCGGCCAGCGCCAGGGCGAGGTCGGCCCGCGGCTCGGCGGCGTAGACCAGCGCCGGCACGCGGCCGACGAGCGGCCCGCCGGCGCCCGCGCGCGCCAGCCGCGCGGCGCCGAGCGCCGGACCGACCGCGGCATTGTCGGCGACCGTCACCGGCCGGCCGGTCGCCGCGGCGATGAGATCCGTCCACAGCCGGCTGCGCGCCCCGCCGCCGACCATGGCGAGCGGTCCCGTTACGGATGCGCCGGTCGCGGCGAGGGCGTCCTGACAATCGGCGATGGCGAGCGCCACGCCCTCCATCACCGCCTGCGCGAGCTGGAGCCGTCCGGTCGCGAAGGAGAGGCCGGAGAAGCAGGCGAGGAGGCCGGGATCGTCGTGCGGCGTGCGCTCGCCCGCGAGGTAGGGAGTGAAGACCGGCGTCTCCGCGGGCGACAATCCCGCCGCCTCGACTGCGGCGACGAGCCGGCCGACGTCCGGCTCGTTTAGGAGACCGGCGACCCAGGTCAGGGCGGCCGCCGCCGACAGGATCACCGCCTGCTGGCAGAAGAGGCCGGGCACGGCATGGCGGTGGGTGTGCATCCCCTGCCCGATCGAGGAGCGGAAGCTGCGGCTGGCGACGAAATAGACCCCGGACGTGCCGAGGCTGACGAAGGCGGCGCCGTCCGTCACCGCACCGGCGCCGACGCCGCCGCACATGTTGTCGCCGCCGCCGCCCGCGACCGGCAGACCGGGCGGCAGGCGCCAGCGCTGGGCCAGTTCGGGCGCCACGGTTCCCGACCCCTCCCGGCTCTCGACCAGCCGCGGCAACTGCTCCCGCCGGACGCCGCAGGCGTCGAGGATCGCCGGGTGCCAGTCGCCGGCCGCGGTGTCCATCAGGAGCGTCGCCGAGGAGTCGGCACGATCGGAGGCGGCCTCCCCCGTCAGGCGCCAGCGCACATGGTCCTTGGGCAGCAGCACGTGGCGGGCCGCCGCCAGCACGTCCGGCTCGTGCCGGGCGAGCCAGAGCAGCTTCGGCGCCGGGAAGCCCGGCATCGGACGGCTGCCGGTGATGGCGGCGAAGCCCGGAACCGCCTGCTCCAGCGCCGCGCCCTCGGCCGCCGCCCGGCCGTCGTTCCACAGGATCGCGGGACGGAGCGCCCGGCCGTCGCTGGCGATCGCCGCCACCCCCAGCATCTGGCCGGAGAGGCCGAGGCCGGCGACCCGTGCCATGTCGCCCGGATGGTCCGCCGCCAGGCGGTCGAGCGCGGCCGCCGTCGCCGTCCACCAGGCGTCCGGATGCTGCTCGGCCCACCTCGGCCGCGGCCGGTCGACGGCGAGCGGGGCCGCCGCCTCGGCGACCACGTCGTCGCCGTCATCGACCAGCACCGCCTTGACCGAGGAGGTTCCGATGTCGATGCCGAGCCAGAGCGGCCCGGTCAGGCCTCTGCCGCCAGCCATCGCGCGAACCCCTCCCGTTCGCCGGGCGCGAGGTGCAGCCCGTGCTTGGTGCGGCGGTCGAGGATGTCCTCGGCGGTCCGCGCCCATTCGTGGCGCATCAGATAGCGGGCCTCGCAACCGTAGAACAGCCCGCCGAAATGCGGGCCGAGGCCGGCCGCGTCGCCCACCCCGTCCAGCACCCGCTCGGCCCGGCTGCCGTAGAGCCGGGCGAGATGGCGGGCGAGGCCGGCCGGCAGCCACGGCCGGGCGGCGGCGAAGCCGGCGAGGAAGCGGTCGAAATCGGCATCCGGCAGGTCGCCCCCCGGCAGCGGCGCCGCCGCCGTCCAGGCCGGGCCGAGGCCGGGGAAGAAGGGGGCGAGTTGCTTCAGCGCATGCTCGGAGAGCTTGCGGAAGGTCGTGATCTTGCCGCCGAAGGCCGACAGCATCGGCGCCTGCCCCTCGGCCGAGTCGAGGTCGAAGACGTAGTCGCGGGTGACCGCGCTCGGGTTCTCGGCCGCGTCGTCGTAGAGCGGGCGGACGCCGGAATAGGCGTGGACGACGTCGTCGCGGCCGAGCTGCCGCCGGAAGTAGCGGTTGACCACCGCGAGCAGGTAGTCGATCTCGCGATCGTCGATCGCCACGTCCTCCGCCCGGCCCTCGTAGGGGATGTCGGTGGTGCCGATGAGGCAGAGGTCGCCCTCGTAGGGATTGACGAAGATCACCCGCCGGTCGTCGTTCTGCAGCAGATAGGCGTGGCCGCCCTCCCAGAACTTCCGCACGACGATGTGGCTGCCCTTGACCAGGCGGACATTGCGGGCCGAGTTCTGTCCCGCCACCCGGCCGATGACGTCCTTGACCCAGGGTCCTGCGGCGTTGACCAGCACGCGGGCGCGGACCGTCTCCCGGCCGGCCGGACCCGCCAGGTCCGCCCGCCAGAGGCCGCCTTCGCGCCGGGCCGAGAGGCAGGCCGTGCGCGGCAGGATGCGGGCGCCGCGCTCGGCCGCGTCGATCGCGTTGAGCACGACGAGGCGCGAATCGTCGACCCAGCAGTCGGAATATTCGAAGCCGATCCGGGGCGGGTCGGCCAGCGCCGCCCCCTCCGGCGCCCGGCGCAGATCGAGCGTGCGGGTACCCGGCAGCCGCTCCCGGCCGCCGAGATGGTCGTAGAGGAAGAGGCCGAGCCGGACCAGCCAGGCCGGCCGCGCCGACGCCCGGTGCGGCAGCACGAAGCGCATCGGCCAGATGATGTGGGGCGCCGCCCGGAGCAGCACTTCGCGCTCGATCAACGCCTCGCGGACCAGCCGGAACTCGTAATATTCGAGATAGCGCAGGCCGCCATGGACGAGCTTGCCCGAGCGCGAGCTCGTCCCCTGACCGAGGTCGTCCTTCTCGCAGAGCACGACGGAGAGGCCGCGCCCGGCCGCGTCGCGGGCGATGCCGGCGCCGTTGACGCCGCCGCCGACGACGATCAGGTCGACCGTTTCGGGCATGGCGGGCGTCCTCAGGCCGGCTTGCGGTCCTGCAGGCCGTAGGTGGCGAAGCCGCGGCTTGTGTCGGCGATCTCCGCCTTCGACAGCAGCACCGGCCCGCCCGGCAGCATCAGGGAATGGTAGTACTGCCGGGCGATGGTCTCGAGTTCGACCGCGAGCCACATCGCCTTGTCGAGGTTGGCGCCCATGGCGATCATGCCGTGGTTGGCGAGGAGGCAGCCGTTGCGCCCCTCCAGCGCCTTCAGCGCGTTGGCGGAGAGCTCGGGCGTGCCGTAGGTCGCGTAGTCCGCGCAGCGGATCTCGTCGCCGCCGAAGGCCGCGATCATGTAGTGGCAGGACGGGATCTCCCGCCGGGCGATCGCCAGCACCGTGGCGAAGGTCGAATGGGTGTGGACGACGGCGCCGGCATCCGGCCTGGCGCGCAGGATGTCGCGGTGGAACCGCCATTCCGTCGAGGGCTTCAGCGGCCCGTCCCAGGCGCCGCTGTCGTCGTCGATCGCCATCGAGCAGATGAGCTCGGGCGTCAGCTGGTCGTACGGGGTGGCGCTCGGCGTCACCAGCATCCGGTCGCGCCACCGCGCCGAGATGTTGCCGGACGTGCCCTGGTTGAAGCCCGAGGCGTTCATCCACAGGCACTTGTCGATGATCGCCTGGCGCAGGGCGCGCTCGTCCTTCTTCACTGGCGGTATCTCCTCAGCAGGGTTGCAGGGGCGGTTCGCCCGCGAGGTGGCGGCGGACCTCGTCGGCGACCCGCGCGGCGGCATGGGCGACCGTGCGCAGCGAGGCGCCGGCGATGTGCGGGGTCAGCGTGACGTTGGGCAGGCGCAGGAGCGGCCAGTCCGGCGGCGGCGGCTCGATCGCGAAGGTCTCCAGCATGGCGCCGCGCAGATGGCCCGAGGCGAGCGCATCGTACAGCGCGTTGTGGTCGACCAGCGGCCCGCGGGCGGTGTTGACGAAGACCGCCCCGGGCCGCATCCGCGCGAAGGCCGCCGCGTCCATCATCCGCGTCGTCTCCGGCGTCACCCGGGCGTGCAGGGAGACGACGTCCGAGCCCGCCAGCAGCGCCTCGAAGGGCACCTGCTCGACCCCCGCGGCGCGATCCTCCTCCGCCACCGCGACATAAGGGTCGGTGACCAGGACGCGACTGCCGAACGCGCGCAACAGGCGGACGACGCGGCGGCCGATCGCGCCGTAGCCGACGACGCCGACGGTCATCTCGGACAGTTCCCGGCCGGTCATGTCGGCGCGATAGAGGTCGCCCCGCCATTGGCCGCGGCGCAGGCTCTCGTGCCCGGCGCGGATCAGCCGGGTCTCGGCCAGGATGGCGCCGATGGTGAATTCCGCCACGGCGCTGGCGTTGCGGCCGGGCACGTTGACCACCTCGAGGCCGCGCCGCCGGGCGGCGGCCACGTCGATGTTGACCGGCCCGCCGCGCGACACGGCGACGAGCCGCAGCGCCGGCAGCCCGGCCATCATCGCGTCGGAGAGCGGCGCCAGATGGGTGACGAGGACCCGGGCGTCGCCGACGAAGCGGACGATCTCCGCCGGGTCGCCGCAATATTCGCGCAGGCCGGCCAGGGGCGAGTCCGCCGCGGCGTCCTCCATCGGCGCGTCCGGCCACGGCAGGTCGAGCGCGCGCACCGTCAGCCCCTCGCCGCAGGCGGCGCAGAGCGCGTCCCGGAACGACTGCGAACGCATGAAGCGATCGCCGACGATGGCGACGACGGGGCTAGGCATCGGCGGCGGCGCGGGCGGCGGCGAGCCGGTGCCAGACGGGCGGCATCGCCATGCGGGCGGCGAGATAGGCGGGGAAAAGGCGCTCGTAGGTCGCAGCCAGAGCGGGATCCGGCGCCACCGCCTCGCCGAGATGGGGTGTGACCCAATGGTCGGCGCAGGCCTGCATGTCGGCATGGATGCCGAGGCAGACGGCCGCCATCATCGCCGCGCCGGCCGCCCCCGCCTCCTCGCGGTCGACGGTGCGGACGGATGCGCCCAGGCTGGCGGCCAGCATCGATCGCAGGACGCGGCTGCGGGCACC
This sequence comes from Allostella sp., assembly GCF_041913585.1. Taxonomy (NCBI): domain Bacteria; kingdom Pseudomonadati; phylum Pseudomonadota; class Alphaproteobacteria; order Rhodospirillales; family Allostellaceae; genus Allostella; species Allostella sp. The sequence goes on along the minus strand of NZ_JAYSFE010000006.1, from coordinate 50,043 downwards.
GCCGCCCGAGACCCGCACTTCCCGCGGCAGCGGCCCCATCGCCTGGTAGCAGTCGCGCGCGGCGAGCGCGATGCCCTCGAAGACGGCCCGCACGAGGTCGGCATGGCCGTGCCGGGTGGAGAGGCCGAGGAAGCCGGCCCGCGCGTCGCTGTCGACGAACGGGCCGCGCTCGCCGCCCTCGGCGATGTAGGGCTGGAAGAGCAGCGCCCCGGCCGGCGCCGCCTCCATCAGCCGGTCGACGCCGGCGAGCAGGTCCTGCCGTTCGCGCCGCACCCCCTCGCTCGCCAGGATGCCGGCGACGAGGTCGAGCACCCAGTCGATGTTGAGGGTGGCCGCCAGGTTCGACTGCATCTGCGCCAGCGTGTCCGGCACCGGGAAGGCGATGGTATAGCCGGTGCGGTCGGCCGGCAGCGCGACCGCGCCCGGGCCGCGCACCAGCCGCATGTGCATCCCGGTCGAGCCGACGATGCTGGTCCCGGCCGTGCCGGAACGGTCATAGAGACCGGCCCCCAGGGCCGAGCAGACGATGTCGATGAAGCCGAGGACGACCGGCGTTCCCGCCCGCAGCCCGGTCGCGCGCGCGGCGGCGGCCGACAGCCGCCCGTGGCGACGGGTGCCGTCGACGATCTCCGGCAGCAGCGCCCGCCGGTGGGCGAGGTCGAGCGCCGCCAGCACGGCCGGGCTGTAGTCCCGGGTGCGGAAGTCGCCGAAGGACAGCGTCGCCTCGGACGGATCGGTCGCCCGCTCGCCCGTCAGGCGAAGGTAGAGCCAGTCCTTGCAGTGGAAGGCGGTGGCGGCGGCGGCCAGCATCTCCGGCCGGTGGCGCTCCAGCCAGAGCAGTTGCGGTCCTTGCTGACAGGCGGCGATGCCGGTGCCGGTGGCGGCGAACCGGGCGGCGTCGCCCGCGCTCCGGCGGAGTTCGTCGGCGATGCGGCCGGCGCGGGCGTCGAGCCACAGCAGGGCCGGCCCCGCCGGATCGCCCGCGCGGTCGGCGAGCCAGGTCCCGTCCCCCTGCCCGGTCACCGCCAGCCCCGCGGTGCGGCGGACGAGGTCCGGAACCCGATCGGCGAGCCGCCGCAGCGTCTCCGCCGTGGCGCGCCAGGTCGCCGCCATGTCCTGCTCGGCGCCGCCGCCCGGGGTCGCCTGCCAGCGGTTCGGAACCGCGGCGACGGCGACCGGGTCGCCGCCGAGGCCGAAGGCCACCGCCTTGATGACGGAGGTGCCGGCGTCGATGCCGACGAGCAGCGGTTCCGTCATCCGGCACCGCGCCGGGAGGTCCCCCGCGGGCGCTCGACGCGGTCGACCAGGACGCGCGCCGTGCGCTCGTCGGTGATGAGCCCCTTGAGGAGGCCGCTCGCCAGGATCGCGGCGATGGCGTCGACCTTGGCGGCGCCGCCGGCGATCGCGACCATGCGGGCGCGCCGCAGATCCTCGAGGTCGAGCGTCAGGGTGCGGCGGCTGACCTCGGTCTCGACCGCCCGGCCGGCGCGGTCGAAGAACCAGCCCAGCACCTCGCCGCAGCCGCCGTCACGCCGCACCTGCTCCATGTCGGCGCGGTCGAGCATGCCGGTGGCGATCAGCGAGGCCTGTTTCTCGACGGCGCCGAGGCCGACGAAGAGCAGGCTGGCGCGCCGCGCCAGGTCGAAGACTTCGGCGACGCCGCGCTGGGCCATCAGCACCGCCCGGTCCTCGACCGAATTGGCGACGAAGGGCACCGGCAGGACGTAGGCTTCCGCCCCGGTGCGGTCGGCGAGGCGATAGATGACGTCGTGCGGGTTGGCGGAGAATTTCCGCGTCAGGCCGCCCAGCAGCGAGACGAACCGCGTCCGGTGCAGCGACATGCGGACGAGATTGTCAGCGCAGGCGGCGAGCGTGCGGCCATGGCCGACGCCGATCAGCGTGTCGTCGTCGCGCTCCAGCACGCCTTTCAGATATTGCGCCCCGACGATGCCGAGCGCTTTGATCGGCAGCGGATCGTCGTCCAGCACCGGGACGACGCGGCAGAGGTCGAGCCCGTGGGCGGCGGCGAGGACGCCTTCCATCTGGGCGCACTCGGCGATCTCGCCGTCGATGAAGACCCGCACCAGCCCGTCGCGTACCGCCCGGGCGACCAGCCGGTGCGCCTTGAGCCGGGTGATGCCGAGGCGCTCGGCCACCTCCGACTGGGTCAGGCCGCCGGCATAGTGCATCCAGGCCGCCCGCGTCGCCAGGCCGATCTCGTCTTCCATCCCCGCCTCCGGCGCCGCCAGATCGGAACTTATGTTCGGTCGTTGAAATAATGTTCGCACGGCGAAGCGCTGTCAAGCGCCATCGCCGCCGTCATCGCTCCGACACAATAGTATCGTATCCTATACAAATGTTCGCCGGCATGATATCCCTCGCGGCCGTCGGTGACAGGGCTGGAGAACCATGGACGGCACGTCCGACAGGCTCGATCGCGCGGTGCGGGGTGCAGCCGTCACCCGCGAGGTGGTGCTGGAACGGGGCGCTTCGGCGGCCCTGCCGGACCTGCTGACCCGCCATTTTCCGGACACCCGCTTCCTCCTCGTCGCCGACGGGAACACCTGGTCCGCGGCCGGCGGGGCCGCAGCCGCCACCCTCTCCGCCCGCGGCCTCGCGCACGAGGCGCTGGTGCTGCCGGGCCACCCGCGCCTGAAGCCGCGGGTCGCCCATGCCGAGGCGATCGCCGGGCGCATCGCCGAGGCCGACGCCGTTCCGGTGGCGATCGGGGCGGGGGTCATCAACGATCTCGTGAAACGCGCGGCCGCGGTCGCCGGCCGCCCCTATGCGGTCGTCGGCACCGCCGCCTCGATGGACGGCTACGCCGCCTCCGGGGCGGCCCTTCTCGACGGCGAGTTCAAGCGTACCCTGCCCTGCCCGCCGCCCGTCGCCGTGCTGGCCGACCTCGACGTGCTGGCGGCGGCGCCGCGGCGGATGGCCGCCTGGGGCTACGGCGATCTCGCCGGCAAGGTCGTGGCCGGCGCCGACTGGCTTCTCGCCGACGCGCTCGGCGAGGAGGCGATCGCGCCCGAGGTGTTCGCCCTCGTCCAGTCCGGCCTGGAGGAGTGGCTGCAGCGGCCGGAACGGCTGGCCGCCGGCGACCCGGATGCGCTGGGCGGGCTGATGGGCGGCCTGCTGGTGACCGGCTTCGCCATGCAGGCGCACGGCACCTCGCGGCCGGCGAGCGGCAGCGACCACCAGTTCGCGCACCTGTGGGAGATGGAGGGCCTCGCCGTCGGCGGCGAACCGGTCGCCCATGGCGCCTGCGTCGGCATCGGCACCGTCGCCATGCTGGCCCTTTACGAGTGGCTGCTGGCGCAGGACCCGCGGATCCTGGACATCGAGCGCGCGGTGGCCGCGCAACCGTCGATCGGGGACCAAGCCCGGACGGTCGCCGCCGCCTTCCGCGTGCCGGACATGGCGGCGAGCGCCGCCGCCGAGGTCGCCGCCAAGCGTCCGACGCCGGACCGGCTGCGCCGGCGCCTGGTGCGGCTTGCCGAAACCTGGCCCGACCTCCGGCCGCGGCTCGCCGCGCGCCTGCCGTCGGCCGCCCGCATGCAGGCGCGCCTTGCCGCCGCCGGCGCGCCCGCGCACCCCTGCGAGATCGGCGTCGGCCCGGCCGCCATGGCCGCCGACTATCGCCGCGCCCGGCTGATCCGCCGGCGCTACACCCTCCTCGACCTGCTGGCCGACATGGGCCGGCTCGACGAGGCGGTCGCTTCGCTGTTCGCGCCCGACGGCTTCTGGGGCGCGCCGGCGAACCGCAGTCCCAACGCGACATAATCCCCAAGGGAGGATCCTCATGGCCTTCGTCGGACGCAACCTGCTGCTCGCCGGCCTGCTGCTCGGCACCGCCGCCGCCCCGGCGGCCGCCCAGCGGGTCGAGGTGCAATGGTGGCACGCCATGGGCGGCGTGCTCGGCGAGCGCGTCAACGAGCTGGTCAAGGGCTTCAACGAGGCCCAGGACAAGTACACCGTCACCGCCGTGCACAAGGGCAACTACGACGAGGTCATCAACGGCACCATCGCCGCCTACCGCGCCAAGCGCCAGCCGCACATGGTGCAGATCTACGAGCGCGGCTTCATGACCATGCTGCTCTCGGACGCGATCGTTCCGGTGCACCAGTTGATGAAGGAGCAGAAGTACGACGTCGACTGGTCGGACTTCATCAAGCCGGTCGCCGGCTTCTACACCTACAAGGGCAATCTGATGACGATGCCCTTCAACTCCTCGACGCCGATCCTCTGGTACAACAAGGACCAGTTCGCCAAGGCGGGCTTCGACAAGCCGGCCGCAACCTGGCAGGAGCTGGAGAAGCAACTCTACGCGATCAAGGCCAAGGGCGCGGCCGAGTGCGGCACCTCGCTGGCCGGCGACTATTTCTGGAGCCTGATCGAGAACTACAGCGCCATCAACGACCAGCCCTTCGCGACGAAGTCGAACGGCTTCGACGGTCTCGACACCGAGTTCGTCTACAACAAGACCAAGGTGGTCGGGCAGGTGACCCGCCTCAAGAAGTGGCTCGACGACGGCGTGCTCCAGCTCGCCGGCACCGGCCTCAGCCCGCAGCAGCTCTTCGCGTCGGGCAAGTGCGCGACCTACGTCTCGTCGACCGCCGACCACGGCGCCATGGAGCGCAACGCCACCATCCCGTGGAGCGCCACCTTCCTGCCGCACGAGGCCGACGTGGCGGAGCCGCGCAACAGCACGATCGGCGGCGCCACCATCTGGGTGCTGAAGGGCCACAAGCCGGAGGAGTACGCGGGCGTCGCCGCCTTCTTCAACCACCTCGCCGGCACGAAGACCCAGGTCTGGTGGCACAAGGTCACGGGCTACGTGCCCTTGACCAACGCCGCCTACAAGGCCGCCAAGGGCGAGGGCTACTACAGCCAGTTCCCGACCCGCGAGATCGCCGTCCTCCAGCTTTCGCGCGGCACGCCGACCCAGAACTCGCTCGGCTTCCGCTTCGGCAACTTCACCCAGACCACCTTCGCGCTGCGGCAGGAGATGGAGGCGGTGATGACCGGCAAGAAGTCGCCGCAGCAGGCGCTCGACGATTCCGTCAAGCGCGGCAACGACATCCTGCGGCAGTTCGAGAAGCTGAACCAGGGCAAGTACTGAGGCTGCGGAGGGGGCGCCCCGAGGGGCGTCCCCTCCCGACCCTTCCGGGACATCCGACCATGGCCGGCCGACGCCGGGAATCCGGGCTGAAGCGTGCGCATTTCGCGGAGCCGGGCACCGCGGCCCTGCTGCTGCTGCCGCAGCTCGGGATTCTCCTCCTCTTCTTCTTCATCCCCTCGATCCGGGCGCTCGCCCAGTCGTTCCTGCTCTCCGACCCGTTCGGAACGACGGTGCAGTTCGTCTGGTTCGACAATTTCGCCGCCCTCTTCCGCAGCCCGGAATATCGGGATTCGATCTGGGTCACGGTGTGGTTCACGCTCGCCCAGAGCGCGCTCACCCTGGCGATCGCGGGCGTGCTCGCCTTTGCGACCGACCGGGTGATCCGCCTGCGCTCGGCCTACAAGATGGTGCTGCTGCTGCCCTATGCGATCGCCCCGGCGATCGCCGGCATCCTCTGGGCCTTCCTCTTCAACCCGGCGGTCGGGCCGATCGCGCATGCGCTGCACGCGGTCGGCATCCCCTGGAACCCCAACCTGAACGCGACCGACGCCCTCGTCCTGGTGACGCTGGCCGCGACCTGGAAGCACATCTGCTACGACTACATCTTCCTCGTCGCCGCGCTCCTGGCGATGCCGCAGTCGCTGCTCGAGGCGGCCGCCGTCGACGGCGCCGGGCCGCTGCGCCGCTTCTTCCTCATCGCCATGCCGATGATCGGCCCGACGATCTTCTTCCTGGTGGTGATGAACTTCGTCTACGGCTTCTTCGACACCTTCGCGATCATCGACGCCGTCACCCGCGGCGGCCCGGCCGGTGCCACCAACATCCTCGTCTACAAGGTCTACCAGGACGGGTTCGTGAACCTGGACCTGGGATCGTCGGCGGCACAGTCGGTGATCCTGATGCTGTCCGCCCTGCTCCTGACGCTGCTGCAGTTCCGCTACGTCGAGCGCAAGGTGAACTATGACGTGTGAGCCATGATCGAGCGCACCCCCGTCCTCGACGTCGTCTGCCACGGCATCCTGATCCTCGGCGCCGCACTGGTCTGCCTGCCGATCTACTTCGCCTTCGTCGCCGGCACGCTGACGATCCAGGAGGTGCAGCAGGTGCCGCTGCCCTGGCTGCCCGGCGACCGGCTCGTCGAGAATGCCCGGACGGCCTGGGAGAAGGGCAATTTCGGCCGGCTCTTCGTCAATTCGGCGATCGTCGCCGTCGGCATCACCGTCGGCAAGATCGCCGTCTCGATGCTGTCGGCCTTCGCGCTCTCCTATTTCCGCTTCCGCTGGCGGATGACGGCCTTCTGGCTGATCTTCGCCTCGCTGATGCTGCCGGTCGAGGTGCGGATCGTGCCGACCTTCGAATCCGTCGCCAACGCCGCCCTGCCGCTGCAGTGGGTCGTCGACGGGCTCGACGTCGCCGGCTGGTGGCAGGCGCTGACCGGCAATCGGATCGAGATCGCGCTGCAATGGAACATGGTCGACACCTATGGCGGCCTCATCCTGCCGCTGATCGCGTCGGCCACCGCCACCTTCCTTTTCCGCCAGTTCTTCCTCACCATCCCCGAGGAGCTCTGCGAGGCGGCGCGCATCGACGGCGCCTCGCCCTGGCGCTTCTTCCGCTCGATCCTGCTGCCGCTCTCCACCGGGAACATGGTGGCGCTGGCGATCATCCTCTTCCTCTACGGCTGGAACCAGTATCTCTGGCCGCTGCTCTTCACGACCGACAAGAACATGGCGACCGCCGTCATCGGCCTGAAGCACCTGATCCCGCGCTCGGACATGGAGCCGGCCTGGAACATCGCCATGAACGCCGCCCTCATCACCATGCTGCCGCCGGTCGTGGTCGTCGTCGCCCTCCAGCGCTGGCTGGTGAAGGGCCTGGTGGACAGCTCGAAATAGGATTCCTCGCGCATGGTCAGGATCGTCGCCCACCGCGGTGCCCGGAACCTCTGGGCCGAGAACAGCCTCTCCGGCTTCCGCCGGACCGCGGCGCTCGCCGCCGACGCCGTCGAGTTCGACGTCCACGGCACCAGGGACGGCGGGGTCGTCGTCATCCACGATGCGACCCTGGACCGCACGACGCATGCGACCGGCCTCGTCGCCGACCGCACCGTGGCCGAACTGGCCGAGGTCCGCCTGCGCGACGGCCATGGCGACACGGTGCCGACGCTGGAGCAGGTGCTGGAGGTCTTCCGCCCGACCGGCTACGAGATCCAGCTCGAGATCAAGACCGACGCGCTGGGCCGGCCCTATGCCGGGCTGGAGCAGAAGTGCATCGACATCGCGCGCCGCCTCGGCCTGATCGAGCGCACGCTGTTCACGAGCTTCGCGCCCGAGGTGCTGGAGAGGATCCGGGCGATCGATCCGAAGGCCGGCCTGCTCGCCTCGGTCGACCGCCGCTCGGCCGAGATGATGCGCGGCGCCGGCCCGATGCTCGACCGTTTCCTGGCGCTGGAGGGCTGCCACATCGCGGTCGAGCGCAACCTGATGATGACCGACCCCGACTGGTTCGTCCGCCGCATCGGCAGCGACCGGGTCGGCGTCTGGATGGCCAACACGGTCGACGAGATCCGGCACTGGATGGGCCAGCCGATCCGCCAGATCACGACCGACCGGCCGGACCTCGCCATCCTCGAGCGCGACGCCATCAAGCAGAGCGGGGGCTGACCATGCTCCGCCTGTCCCGACGGCGGCTGCTCGCCGGCGCCGCCGCGCTCGCCCCGCTGGCCGTGCTGCGCCACGGGCGGGCACAGTCGACCGACCCCTTCACGCTGGGTATCGCCTCGGGTGCGCCGCGGCCCGACCGCGTCGTGCTGTGGACCCGGCTCGCGCCGCAGCCGCTGGAGGGCGGCGGCATGCCGGACCGGCCGGTGCCCGTGGAGTGGGAACTGGCCGAGGAGGCGCACTTCGCCCGCATCGTGCGCCGCGGCACCTTCCAGGCCCTGCCCGCCCAAGGCCACACCGTCCATGCCGAGCCGGCAGGGCTCGAACCCGGCCGCACCTATTGGTACCGCTTCCGCGCCATGGGGGCGGAGAGCCCGGTCGGGCGCACCCGAACGGCGGCCGCCGACGGCACCGCGCTCGACCGCTTCCGCTTCGCCTTCGCCTCCTGCCAGATGTACGAGCATGGCTACTTCTCGGCCTACCGCCACATGGCGAAGGACGATCTCGACCTCGTCGTCCATCTCGGCGACTACATCTACGAGATGTCCTGGGGGCGCCGGCACGTCCGCCGGCACAACGGCGCGATTCCGACCGATCTCTGGGAGTTCCGCGACCGCTGGGCGCTCTACAAGGGCGACCCCGACCTGCGCGCCGCGCACGAATCCGCCCCCTGGGTCGCGATCTGGGACGACCACGAGGTCGCCAACGACTACACGGGCGACCGCTCGCCCAGGACCGACGACCCGGCGCAGTTCCTGCGCATCCGGGCCGCCGCCTACCAGGCCTACTGGGAGCACATGCCGCTGCCGATGGCGGCGGCGCCCGAAGGGGCGGCGCTGCGGATTTACGACCGCTACCGCTTCGGCGACATGCTCGACCTGACGCTCCTCGACGACCGCCAGTACCGCTCGCACCCGGCCTGCGGGGCCGGCCGCGCCGGCGCGCCCCACACGGCCGATTGCGAGGAGCGCCGCGATCCCGGGCGCACCATGCTGGGCGCCGAGCAGGAGCGCTGGTTCGCCGAGCAGATGGGCCAGGCCCGCGGGCGCTGGACCGTCATCGCCCAGCAGACCCTGATGGCCGAACTCGACCGCAAGGCGGGCGACGGCAAAGGCTACTGGATGGACGGCTGGGACGGCAACGCCGCGTCCCGCGACCGCCTGCTGGCGGCGATCGCCGAGCGCCGGCCGTCGAACCCGGTCGTCATCAGCGGCGACGTCCACGCCTTCTGGGTCGCCGACCTCAAGCGGGACTTCGCCGACCCGTCCTCGCCGACGATCGCCAGCGAGATCGTCGGCACCTCGATCACCTCCCAGGGGCCGAGCGAGGCCGCGATCCGCACCGGCCTCGCCGAGAACCCGCACATCCGCTACGCCCGCGGCGACAAGCGCGGCTATGTCCGCATGACGCTGGAGAAGCAGGCGGCGCGCGCCGACCTTCTCGCCGTCGACGATCCCTTCGAGCCGAACTCCGAGGTCCGGCCGCTCGCCGCCTTCGCCATCGAGAACGGCCGGCCGGGCGCCGTGCCGGCCTGAGCCGGATCAGCCGCAGATCGCCTCCGCCCGCGCCGCGAGGCGGCCGGCGACGTCGATGACCGGCGCACCCGGGGGCGCGGGCGGGGCGCCGGGCGGGGCG
>NZ_JAYSFE010000006.1:8679-40526 GCF_041913585.1 Allostella sp. | reverse complement strand
CGGGCGGGGCGCCGGGCGGGGCGACGACGAAGCGCGGCATCGGCGCCTCGCCATGGACCTGCCGCCAGGCGTGCCGCAGCATGGCGTGCGCGGCCCACGGCCGCGCCGTCGAGGGCAGGCCGAACTCGTCGAAGCGCTGCCAGCGGACACAACCCGGCACGCCGGCAGCCGGCACCAGGGTGACCGCCACCGGCGGCTCGTGCGGGCGCGGCGGCCGCAGGGCCCGCACCGCCTCGACGACGATGCGCCATTCCTCGCGCTGCAGGCGCACGATCCCGCGATCGGCCGCACGGCCGCCGAGGTGGAGCCCGAACGCGGCGGTGGCGGCCAGCAGCAGGGCTCCCGCCGCCGGGCCGGCGCGGCCGGGCAGCGCCTCGGCCACGGCGAGGATCGCCGCTGCCGCCAGCACCGCCACCGTCATCGCCATCGGCAGGCTCGAGCGGAAGGCGGGCCAGCTTTCCGCCACCGCCAGGTTGGGCAGGAAGGCCAGCACCACCAGCCCCGCCTGGGCCGCCAGCGCCACCAGCCCGGCGCCGACGCCGCGGTGCCGCAGGAACGTGCCGAGCGCCACCAGCGCCAGCAGCGCCAGCCCGAAGCGCGGCACCGGCAGCAGGCTGAACGGATTGAGCGCCTGGCGCAGCGGCACGCCCAGGAACCAGATCGCCTTGTGCCAGGGTTCGGGGGTGAGCGTCGCCCGGGCCGAGATCGTGTCGCCCGGAAGGGCGAGCGGCAGCACGAGGAAGACGATCGCGTAGGCGAGGACGACCGCGGCGAACACGAACGCCGCCGGCAGGATCGCGCGCCGCAGCGTCGCGATCGTCGCCGGCTGCCGGACGAGCGCCACCGCGACGCCCGCGACATAGGCCATGGCCCCCGGCTGATAGAGGGAGAGCGCCGCCGCCAGCAGACAGGCCGCCGCCGCCGGCCGGGCCGGCGATCCGTGGTCGGCACCCGGCGCCGGCATGGCGAACCACGCCGCCGCCAGCCCGAGCGCGATCGCCGCCAGCGGCCCGACCAGCGTCGCCCACGACGCGGCGACGGCGAAGCCCGGCAGGGCGACGACCAGGATGCCGAGGGCGGCGGCGGGGGCCGTCGGCCAGTCGTGCCGCTGGGCCAGGGCGAAGATCTGGACGGCGATCAGCGCCTCCAGCCCGACGTTGAGGAGCCGCAGGAAGCCGAGGTCGCAGACGTCGCCGAGCGGCGCCAGCACGAGGTTGAGGAGCACGCCGTAGAGTGGCCGGCCGTCGCGCGCCAGCCAGCCGAGGAACGGCCAGTCGGGCAGCGGGCGCGCCGCGTCGAGCAGGACATAGTCGTCGACAAAGCCGAAGCAGGGGCCCGACAGCGGCCGGTGGATCGCGAGCAGGAGCAGCGCCGCGGCCGCGAACATGCCGCCCAGCCACGGAATCCGGGGCTGCCACGCCGGTGGCGGGGCGAACGACGACGGCGCTGGCGACAACGGGCCCCCCGGACGCGAAGATACGGCGGAAGACCGCCGATCGTGGACCCGATCGCGCCCGGCAGTCTCGGGCGCGACCAGTGCCAAAGCCTGCCGGATTCGGTCAACCGCACTTGCGATAGCGCCCGGGAACGGCGAAATCATGGCGCCGTGAACGCCCCCACGCCCCCGCCCGGCCGGATCCGCCCGCCGACCGCCGATGCCGTCGCCGAGGCCGCCCGCCTGCTCGACGCCGGCGAACTCGTCGCCTTCCCGACCGAGACGGTCTACGGCCTCGGCGGCGACGCCACCAGCGACCACGCCGTCGCCCGCATCTTCGCGGCCAAGGGCCGCCCGCGCTTCAACCCGCTCATCGCCCACGTCGCCGACATCGCGGCGGCCGAGCGGATCGCCCGCCTCGACGACCGCGCCCTGCGTCTCGCCGCCCGCTTCTGGCCGGGGCCGCTGACCCTGGTGCTGCCGCGACGGCCGGAGGGCGGCGTCTCGCTGCTGGCGACGGCGGGGCTCGACACCGTCGCGGTGCGCGTTCCGGCCCATCCCGTGGCCCTGGCGCTGCTCGCGGCCTTCGCCCGGCCGGTGGCCGGGCCGAGCGCCAACCCGTCCGGACGGATCAGCCCGACCAGCGCCGCCCACGTCGCCGACGGGCTCGGCGCCCGGGTCGCGATGATCCTCGACGGCGGCGAATGCCGGGTCGGCGTCGAATCGACGGTGCTCGCCCTCACCGGGCCGGAGCCGATCCTGCTGCGGCCGGGCGGCCTCGCCCGGGAGGCGATCGCCGCGGTGCTCGGCCCGATCGGCGACGGCACGGTGCCGGCGGAACCCGACCGGCCGGCCGCGCCGGGGCAACTCGCCAGCCACTACGCGCCCGAGCGGCCGGTGCGTCTCGACGCCGCGACGGTGGCGGCCGACGAGGCCCTGCTCGCCTTCGGGCCGGACGTCCCGGCGGGCGCCGCCGTCACGCTCCAACTCAGTGCCGCGGGCGACCTGGCGGAGGCGGCGGCCAATCTTTTCGCCCACCTGCGCCGGCTCGACCGCCCGGACGTGCGCCGGATCGCCGTCATGCCGATCCCCGCGACGGGCCTCGGCGAGGCGATCAACGACCGGCTGCGCCGCGCCGCCGCCCCGCGCCCCGAACCGCCGGCGTTCGAGTAGGGCCGCCGCCGGCAGCGGCCCCGCCCGACCGCCCGCGCGGCGGCTACATCATGCAGCCCATGCCGGTCATCAGGTCGTTCGCCTTCTGCTTCTGCGCCTCGCTCAGCGCCGCATAGAGATCGGCGAGCGGCTTCTGCATGGCCTTCAGCGTCGCGGCGCGCGATTCCAGGACGCCGATGTGAGCGTCGAGGCGGGCGACCGGGGTCTCGGCGTCGAAGGCGGCACGCATGGCCTGCCGCAATCCCTGCATGTTGACGAAATTGCCCTTCATCGCCTCCGCGTAGGCGTCCCAGACCGGAGCCTGCGCGTCGGTGATGCCGAGCTCGGTCTTGAGGAAGGCGATGCGGCCTTGCACGAACATGGGGGCCTGTCCGTCCGCCGCGGCGCCGTACGGCCCGCAGCCGCCGCCCATCATCCCGCGGCCCCAGCCGCGCCCGCCCGGTCCCCATGCGCCCGGTCCCCATGCGCCCGGGCCCTGGCCCCCCGGTCCCTGGCCCCAGGCGCCCTGGCCCGGCCCCATCCCCCCGCCCATCATCATCCCGGGTCCGGGGCCCGGCCCCATCTGGGCGCCGGCGGGCGCCGCTGCGAGCAGGACCGCCAGGACGGCGGCGAGAGCTGCACTGGACGTCGATCGCATCCTCATGACTGTCTCCTCGAGCTCGAGCCGGTCGGCGCATCCGCCCGACCGGAAGCAGGAGATTAGGGCGGCATCGCACCGGCGCCTTGATCGACATCAACCACGGCCCCGGAACCACGGCCCCGGCGAAGCCGGCCCGTGAGCCTTTCGCGACAACCTGCTAGGTTGCGCGCTGCATCGAGATTGCCGCCGCCACCCCGGAGAATGCCTGCGATGACCGTGATGCCGAAGCCCGTGCCGCCCGACGCGCTCGACGCGATCCGCGCCGTCGTCGGGCCCAGGGGATGGATCGACGATGCCGCCGACATGGCGCGCTACCTCAAGGACGAGCGCGGGCTCTTCGTCGGCAAGGCGCCGGCCGTCGTGCGTCCCGCCTCGACCGAGGAGGTGGCGGCAGTGGTGCGGATCTGCGCCGCCAACGACATCGCCATCGTCCCCCAGGGCGGCAACACCGGCCTCTGCGGCGGTTCCGTCCCGTTCGAGGCGGGGGACGCGATCGTGCTCTCGCTCGGCCGCATGAACCGGGTCCGTGCGGTCGACCCGATCAACTACACGATCACCGTCGAGGCCGGCGTCATCCTGGCCGAACTGCAGGCCGAGGCCGACCGCCACGACCGCCTCTTCCCGCTCAGCCTCGGCGCCGAGGGAAGCTGCCAGATCGGCGGCAACCTCTCGACCAACGCCGGCGGCATCCAGGTCCTGCGCTACGGCAACGCCCGCGACCTCGTGCTCGGGCTGGAGGTGGTGCTGCCCGACGGGCAGGTCTGGAACGGGCTGCGCGGCCTGCGCAAGGACAATACCGGCTACGACCTGAAGCATCTCTTCGTCGGCGGCGAGGGCACGCTCGGCATCATCACCGCCGCCGTGCTCAAGCTCTTCCCCAAGCCGCGCGAGGTGAAGACCGCCTTCGTCGCGCTGCCCGGCCATCGCGCGGCGCTGGAGCTGTTCGCGCTCGCCCGCGGCGCCTCCGGCGATCAGTTGACCGCCTTCGAGCTGATCCCGCGCATCGGGCTGGAATTCTCCGCCCGGCACGTGCCCGGCGTGACCGACCCGCTCGACCGGCCCTACCCGCACTATGTCCTGCTGGAAATGTCGTCGAGCGTGCCCGACGGCGACATCGGCCAGACCATGGAGAAGTTCCTGGAGACGGCGATGGAGCGCGGACTGGTGCTCGACGGCACCGTCGCCGCGTCCGCCCAGCAGGCGGCCCAGCTCTGGCGCATCCGTGAGGGCATCGTCGAATCCCAGAAGCACGAGGGCGGCAGCATCAAGCACGACATCGCCGTTCCGGTGTCGCTGGTCGGCGACTTCCTCGACGAGGCGAGCCGGCGGGTCGAGGAGCGGCTGCCCGGCATCCGCGTCGTCGCCTTCGGCCATATCGGCGACGGCAACATCCACTTCAACCTGAGCCAGCCGGTGGGCGCCGACACCAGGGCCTATCTCGCGCGCTGGGCCGAGTTCAACGCGATCGTCCATGGCGTCGTCGCCGAGCTGAACGGCAGCATCTCGGCGGAGCACGGCATCGGCCGGCTGAAGCGCGACGTCCTGCCCGACTTCAAGAGCGCGCTCGAACTGGAACTGATGCGCAAGGTGAAGCGGGCGCTCGACCCGAAGGGCATCATGAATCCCGGCAAGGTGCTGTGAGAGGACTTTTGCGATGACCGCCTATGCCGCCCCGGTGCGCGACATGCGCTTCGTCCTCCACCACGTCGCCGGCCTCGCCGCGGTGGCGCGCCTGCCCGGTGCCGAGGGGGCCGACCCCGAACTCGTCGACCAGGTCCTGGAGGAGGCCGCGCGCTTCGCCGGGGGCGTCCTGGCGCCGCTCAACCGGCCCGGCGACGAGGAAGGGTCCCGGCTCGAGAACGGCGTCGTCCGCACCCCCACCGGGTTTCGCGAGGCCTACCGCGCCTTCGTCGACGCCGGCTGGAGCAGCCTGCCCTTCGACCCCGCCCATGGCGGCCAGGGCCTGCCCTGGCTCGTGGGGACGGCGGTCGGCGAGATGTGGGCGTCGGCCAACATGGCCTTCTCGCTCTGCCCGCTCCTGACCCAGGGGGCGATCGACCTCCTGTCGCACCACGGCTCGCCGGAGCAGAAGGCGACCTATCTGCCGAACATGATCGCCGGCACCTGGACCGGCACCATGAACCTGACCGAGCCGCAGGCCGGCTCCGACCTCGGCCAGATCCGCAGCCGCGCCGTCCGCCGCGACGACGGCAGCTACGCCATCACCGGCCAGAAGATCTTCATCACCTGGGGCGATCACGACCTGGCCGAGAACATCGTCCACATGGTCCTCGCCCGCACGCCCGACGCGCCCGCCGGCTCGCGCGGCATCTCGCTCTTCATCGTGCCGCGCTTCCTGCCCGATGCCGCGGGCCGGCCGGGCACGGCCAACGACGTCCGCACGGTGTCGCTGGAGCACAAGCTCGGCATCCACGCCAGCCCGACCTGCGTGCTCGCCTTCGGCGACGGCGGCGGCGCCACCGGCTTCCGCGTCGGCGAGGAGAACCGCGGCCTCGAATACATGTTCACGATGATGAACAACGCCCGGCTCGCGGTCGGTCTGGAGGGCGTGGCGATCGCCGAGCGCGCCTACCAGCAGGCGCGGAGCCATGCGCTGGGCCGCGTCCAGAGCCGCGAACTGGGGTCGCCGGACCCGACCCCGGTCGCCATCGCCCGCCACCCGGACGTCCGCCGGATGCTGCTCGCCATGCGCGCCCGCGCCGAGGCGACGCGGGCGCTCGCCTACACCGTGGCGGCGGCGCTCGACCACGCGCTCCGCGACCCGGACCCGGCCGAGCGCCGCCGGCACCAGGCGTTCGTCGACCTGATGATCCCGGTGGTGAAGGCGTGGTCGACCGACCTCGGCGTCGAGGTCGCGTCGACCGGCATCCAGGTCCATGGCGGCATGGGCTTCGTCGAGGAGACGGGCGCGGCCCAGCATCTCCGCGACGCTCGGATCGCGCCGATCTACGAGGGCACCAACGGCATCCAGGCGAACGACCTCGTGTTCCGCAAGCTGGGGCGCGACGGCGGTGCCGCGGCCGAGGCGCTGGTGCGGCGGATGCGCGACGACCTCGCCCGTCCGCTGCCCGACGGCATCGCCGGGCCGGTGCTGGCCGGCATCGATTCGCTGGTGGCGGCGACGGCCCGCATGGTCGAGACCCAGAAGGCCGCGCCGACGCGCGCGGCGGCCGGCGCCGTCGCCTATCTCCGCCTGCTGGGCACGGTCGCCGGCGGCTGGCTGATGGCGAAGTCGGCGGCGGCGGCTGCCGCCGCGCTGGCGGCGGGCGAGGAGCCGGAGTTCCACCGCGCCAAGATCGCGACCGCCCGCTTCTACGCCCAGCACGAGATGCCGGCCGCGGCGGCGCAACTGGCCGCCCTCGCCGACGACGCGGCGGACGCGGTCCTGGAGTTCGATCCGGACTGGCTCTGACGGGACGGGGAAA
This sequence comes from Allostella sp., assembly GCF_041913585.1. Taxonomy (NCBI): domain Bacteria; kingdom Pseudomonadati; phylum Pseudomonadota; class Alphaproteobacteria; order Rhodospirillales; family Allostellaceae; genus Allostella; species Allostella sp. The sequence continues at coordinate 33,832 of NZ_JAYSFE010000006.1, read as the reverse complement.
TGGTTCGCCCCGCGGGGGCCGGGGGGAGCGGCTCCGCGGGGCGACGACTCCGTCTGGGGAGGAGGAACGACGGAGTGGTTGTGGCCCCGGTCGGGGAACCCGGACCACGATCCCGCTGGGGGGCGGGGTATGCCCAGCATGATGCATGGCGCACCACCGCCGCGCAGTGACGGCCGTCACAGGATCCGTCGACACCCCGCGGGTTGACAGCCGCTCGCCGCGGCGCCCACTCTCCGGCTCCGCCAGCCCCCCGGTCCGATCGATGCGCGCGCTTCCCGTCCTGACGCTCCTCGCGGCGATGCTGCCCCTCGCGGCGGCCCCGGCGCGCGCCGAGGCGGCGGCGACGATTCCGGTGCTGGCGCCGCTGACCGGCTTCCTCGCGCTCGAGGGCGCGAGCCAGCGCAACGGCGCCCTGCTCGCCTTCCAGCACCGCCCCGGGGTAACGGTGCGGAGCGAGACGGTGGACACCGCGACCTCGCCCGAGCAGGCCCTCAACGCCTTCGCGCGGGTGCTGCGCGGCGGGGCGCCGACGGCGCTGGCGGCGCCGATGCTGGGCACCCAGATGCTGGCGCTGCTGCCGCCGGCGGCCGAGGCCGGGGTGCCGCTCGTGACCGTCTCGGGCACCGCCGAGATCACCGAGCGCGGCAATTCCTGGGTGTTCCGGTTCTTCCCCGGCGACGACGTCGTGAAGACGGCGCAGGCGCGCTACGTCGTCGAGGAACTGGGCCGGCGCCGGGTCGCGCTGGTCCACCAGACGACCGCCTACGGCCAGAGCGGCCGGCGGCATCTCCTCGCCAACTTCGAGCGCCTGGGCGCCGAGGTCGTGTTCGAGGACGGCCTCGCCCCGACGGTCAAGGACATGGCCCCGGTGCTGACCAAGGTGCGGGCCGCGCGCCCCGACGTGCTCGTGCTGCAGCTGCATGCCGAGCCGACGGCGCGGCTCGTGCGGCAGGCGGCCGCCCTCGGCCTGGGGCTGCCGATCGTCGCCGGCTCGGCGATGCACCAGCCGGCGACGGCGGCCCTGCTGGAGCCGGCCGAACTCGCCGGCGTCTGCGCCGAGAGCGGCTCGTCGCCGATCTCGGGCGGGAGCCCGGCGCTGGAGCGCTGGGTCGCCGACTATCGCACCCGCTTCCAGGTCGAGCCGGACGCCTTCGCACTGGCCCAGTACGACGGCATTTCCATGGTCCTGGACGCCGTCGCCGCGGGAGCGCGGTCGGGCCCGGCGGTGCGCGAGCACCTGGCGTCGCAGGCCTATGACGGGCTCGCCATGCGCTATCGCTCCGACGGGCGCGGAAACATGGCGCACGACGCCGTCATCCTCTGCTACGACGGCCGCGACCGGACGCCGCGAATCGTCCGGCGCTACCGGGACGTCCTCGAGAACGGGTGAGCATGACGGCGACGACAGCCCAGGTGCCGACCGCGCCCACAGCGGATCGGCCATGACGGATCTGCTTCAGCTCCTGCTGTCGGCCCTGTCGCTCGGATCGACCTACGCCCTGGTCGCGCTCGGCTTCGTGCTGGTGCTGAACGCGACCAACGCCGTCAATTTCGCCCAGGGCGAACTCGTGGTCGCCGGCGGCTTTCTCGCCGTCGCCCTGTCGCCGGCGATCGACCTGCCGGGCATCGTCCTGCTGCCGGTGGTGATGGTCGGCACCGGCCTGCTCGGCCTGGTGCTGTCGCTGGTCGCGTTCCTGCCGCTGCGCCGCCGCCCGCCGACGGCGGTGTTCATCTCGACGATCGCCTTCGGCATCGTCGTCCAGAACGCCGTGCTCGGCCTCGCCGGCCCCGAGCCCGCGTCGGCGAGCCCGCTGATCGCCGCCGGCGCCACCCGCGTCGGCGAGGCGGCCGTCGGCTGGCAGTCGCTGGCGATGATCGCGACCGCGGCGGCGCTGATCGGCCTGCTCCATCTGCTGCTGGAGCGCACCCAGCTCGGCCGGCAGCTGCGCGCGACCGCCCAGGACCCCGAGATCGCCCGCGCCCTCGGCATCCCGGTGGTGCCGCTGATCCTGGTCGCCTTCGCGCTGGCGGGCGCGCTGGCGGGGGCGGCCGGCCTGCTCGTCGCCAACCAGTTCTTCCTGTCCCCGGCCGACGGCGCCAACTACATGCTGAAGGCCTACGTCGCCGTCGTCATCGGCGGCTGGGGTCGCATCGGCGGCGCGGTGCTGGGCGCGCTGGTCATCGCCGTCTTCGAATCCTTCGCCGCCGCCGCCATCGGCCACCTGGCGGCCGAGGCGTTCCTCTATGTCGCCCTGCTGCTGGTCCTGCTGTTCCGGCCGAGCGGCATCCTCGGCGAAGCGACGGGGCGGCGGGCGTGAACCGCGTCGCCTTCTGGTTCGCCGACGGGCTGCGGCTGCCGCTGATCTTCGCGACGGGCGCCCTCGTCGCCTTCATGCTGCCGCTGGAGGCGCCCTATCCGATCCGCCTCCTGACCCAGGTCGCGATCTACGCCCTGCTCGGCCTCGGCTACCAGTTCATCTTCGGGCTGGCCGGGGCCTTCTCGCTCGCCCAGGGCGCGTTCTTCGGCATCGGCGCCTATGTCGCGGCGCTGGCGACCCTGCAATGGGACTGGACCGGGAACCTGACCCTGCCGGCGGCGGTCCTGGTCGCAGTCGGTTTCGCCACCCTCGTCGCCGTGCCGGTGCTGCGGCTGTCGACCCACTATTTCGCGCTGGCGACGCTCGGCATCGCCCAGGTGATGCTGGTGCTGGCGATCGGCTGGGTCGACCTGACGGGCGGCTCCAACGGCCTTGCCGGCATTCCGCCCCTGGTGGTGATGGGCGCGCAGCTCGACGGCCGCGCCGGGATGATCGCGGCGTGGGTCCTGGTGGCGCTCGCCGGCCTCGGCCTCTACCAGCTCCGCGGCAGCCTGCTCGGCCTCGCCTTCGACGTCCTGCGCACCGATCCGTTCGCGGCGATCGCCGCCGGCGTGCCCGCCGAACGGCTGCGCTTCTGCGCCTTCCTCGCCAGCGCCGGGCTGGCCGGCCTCGCCGGGGCGCTCCAGGTCCACACCATCGGCGTCGTCTCGCCCGAGGTGCTCGATTTCGACATCATGGTGCGCTGCCTCGTCATCTGCGTCGTCGGCGGCGTGGCGCGGACCTCGGGCACGATCGTCGGCGCCTTCCTCGTCGTCCTGGTGCCGGAACTCTTCCAGGTCCTGGAGGGGTACCGGCTGCTCGCGTTCGGGGCGCTCCTGCTGGCGGCCATCCTGTTCTTCCCGGAGGGCATCGTCGGCTGGCTGGAGGCGGCGCGGGCACGCTGGCTCGGCGCCACGCCTTTCACCCAGAAGCTGCCGACCCTGCGGGCGCCCGGCCGCTCGCTGATGGCGACGACGCGGCCCGTGCTCTCGCTGGAGCGGGTGTCGAAGAACTTCGGCGGCGTCGTCGCGCTGGAAGGCGTGACCCTCAAGGTCGCCCGCGGCGAGATCTTCGGGCTGATCGGCCCCAACGGCTCGGGCAAGTCGACGCTGGTCAACGTCGTCACCGGGCTGGCCGCGCCCGACGAGGGCCGGGTCGTGATCTCGGGCGAGGACATGACGGGCCGCCTGCCGTCGCGCATCGCCGCCCATGGCGTCGCGCGCACCTTCCAGACGGTGCATCTCCACCCGACGCTGTCGGTGCTCGACAACGTCGCCGTCGCCCGCATGGGCGACCTGCCGGGCAGCCTGCGCGGCGCGCTCGCCGCCATCGGCGCCGACGGCCGCCTGCGCCGGGCGCGGGCGGAGGCGGTGGCGGTGCTGGACGCGCTCGGCCTCGGCGGCGACGGGCTGCGCCCGGCCGGAACCCTGCCACCGGGCGCGCAGCGCCGCCTCGAACTGGCGCGCGCGCTGGCCCGCAACCCCGAACTCGTCCTCCTCGACGAGCCGGCGGCAGGCCTGTCGGCGCCGGAGCAGGCCTATCTCGCCGAGCGGCTGCGCGTCCTCAAGACACGCGGGCTGGCCATGGTCATCGTCGACCACAACCTGGAGTTCCTGCTCGGCCTCGCCGACCGCGTCGCCTGCCTCGACCAGGGACGGGTGGTCGCGATCGGCACGCCCGACCAGGTGCGGCGCGATCCGGCGGTCGTCGCCGCCTATGTCGGCATCGCCCCGGCGACGGACGACGCCGGGGAGCGCATGCGATGAGCGACCTCGGCCAGGGCGCGCCCGCCGTCGAAGGAGCCCCGCTCGACCCGCCGCTGCTGGCGCTCGACGGCGTCGACGTCGTGCGCGGTGCCGGCCGCGTCGCCCAGGAGGTCACCCTCCGGCTCGGCGCGGGCCAGATCGTGGCGCTGCTCGGCGTCAATGGCGCCGGCAAGTCCAGCCTCGTGCAGGCGGTGGCCGGGATGCTCCCGGTCGCCGCCGGCAGCATCGTCCTCGCCGGGACCCCGATCCAGCACCTGCCGCCGGAGCGGCGGGCGCGGCTCGGCATCGGGCTCGCACCGGAGGGTCGGCGGGTGTTCCCGGGGATGACCGTCCGGGACAACCTCCTGGCGGCCTGCCGTGCCGACCGCACTGCCCGCCAGGAGCGCGTCGCCTCGGTCTACGAACTCTTCCCGCAGCTCGCTCCCAAGGACCGCACCCACGCCTGGCAGCTTTCGGGCGGCCAGCAGCAGATGCTGGCGATCGGCCGCGCGCTGATGAACCTGCCGCGCGTGCTGCTGCTCGACGAGCCGACGCTGGGCCTGGCGCCGGCGGTGGTCGCCGATCTGCTGGAGCGCCTGACCTGGATCGCCGGATCGGGCACCGGCGTGCTGATCGCCGAGCAGAACTCGGCGGTGCTGGGCATTGCCCATCGCGTTTCGGTGATGCGCGTCGGCCGCATCGTGCTGGACGAGGCGGGCCCGCGGCTGGCGCGGGCGCCGGGGATGCTCGAACGCGCCATGCTCGGCGACTGAGTCGGGTTCAACTCGAACCGTCTTCCGCCTCTCGCCGCGCGCGATTCGCGACGCATTCTCTGATATCGTCGATGTTCGTAGCGCGTGTGCTCGGACGCGGGCGGCATGCAGGAGGGGGATGCATGGGTCGAGGGAACGCGAAGTCACGCCGGGGACCGGTCCGATGGGTCATGGCCGCGGCAATGGCCTGCATGTCCGCCATGTTGCCGCTGCCGGCCGGCGCGGAAGCGCCGATCAAGGCGGTCGGATCGACCTTCGTCTCGCCGTTCCTGCGCAGCGTCTTCGACCGTCTCGTCGAATCGGGCGTGATCGTGCCGCCGCAGCAGGACTATCGCGGCACCGAACGCGGCCTCGCGGAGTTCTGCCGGTCGGCCGGCCCCGACGCGGCCAGCGTGGTCGCCATGTCGCGGCGGATGCGCACGACGGAGTTCGAACGCTGCCAGGAGAACGGCGTGCCGGCGATCATCGAGATCCAGCTCGGTTCGAACACGCTGGTCCTGGCGACGCGGCGCAACGACGCCGACTACGACCTGTCGCTCCGCAACCTCTACGAGGCGGTGGCGCGCGAGCTGCCGACCGACGACGAGTTCCTGACCAACAGCCGCAAGCGCTGGAAGGAGATCGACGACCGCCTGCCCGACACGCCGATCCGCGTCGTGCTGCCGGCCCCCGGGCTCGGGTCGCGCGGGTTCTTCGAGGACCGCTTCCTCGAGGCCGCCTGCCGCGGCATTCCTGCGATCCGCGGGATCTTCGCCGCCGAGGCGCGGGTGAAGCAATGCGTCGGCCTGCGCACCGACAAGGTCGTGGTCGAGGTCGGCGTGCCCTACGATCAGGCGGTCCGCCTCGCCATGACCGACGCGGCGCCGGGGTCGATCGCGATCCTGCCGTACAACATGGCGGTCGCCATGGCCGACCTCCTGAAGATCCTGCCGCTCGACGGCGTGCTGCCGTCGCCGACCACGGTCGCGAGCCGCACCTACCCCTACATCCGCCCCCTCTTCGTCTACATCAACCGCGCCCATGTGAAGGACTATCGCGGGCGCGGCCCGGTCGCCGGCCTGCGCGAACTCATCACCGAGCTGACACGGGAGCGCACGATCGGCCCCGACGGCTACCTCACCGTCGAGGGTGTGGTCCCCCTGTCCGAGGAGAACCGGGCCTACGTCCGAGGCCGGGCACTCCGCCTCGCCACGATGGAGCGTTGAGGATGAACAGCCTTCTGCGGCCCCTGGCGGCCGGGGCATTCGCCCTGATCCTGACCGCACCCCTGGCGCCAGGTGCCCAGGCACAGGCCAATCCCCCGCCGAGCGGCGCCCAGCAAATGAAGCCGGAGCGGCCGCTGCCCGCGCCGCCGCCGGCCGTGGCGGCGGAGAAGGAGCGCGCGGATTCCGCCACCGACCTCATCCGCGACCGGCCCAGGACGCTGAGCAAGCTCTGGGGCATGGCCGCCGGGGCGATGGGCTGGGCCACCGACACCGCCATGGACGCGGTCCACTTCGTCGCGCCGCCGTCGGTGCGCAGCGTCGCCACGGCCCACGAGTCGGCGCATCTCTTCAAGCTGCTCGGCTATGCCGGCTACAAGATGAAGGAGATCGACAACGAAGTCGGCCTCATCCCCGGCCTCGCCTTCAAGTTCGGGCTGGTGCGCGAGGCGTCGGAAGCCGACCTCGACTTCCTCGACGAGCAGATGGACCTGCACCGCTTCAACAATCCCGGCCTGCTGTCGGAGCTGCAGCGCGGCATCGTCTCCACCGTGGTCGCGATCAACAGCGGCGGCGGCATGCAGGTGTCGGAACTGAAGCTGACCCTGCTGCCCCTGCCCAAGGCGGAATTCTCGATCACTCCGACCGAGACGGCGCTGAGCGAGGAAGGTAGCGCCCTGATGCGCGCGATCCAGCGCGTCGATCGCCGCATCCGCGACATCTCGCGGGCCGAACTCAAGGCGGCGCCCGAGGCGCGGCGCTGACCGCAAGGGCGCACGGGCCCCGGGCGGCCGCCGGCCTCCCGCCGTCCGCGCCGCACCGGCCCCGCCCATGATCGACGTCCTCCTCGGGATATTCGCCGGGCTCGGGCTGTTCTTCGTCGGCATGCGGCTGCTGTCGACGCACCTCAAACAGTCGGCCGGCAACCGGGTGCGGATGATCGCCGCCCGGCTTGCCCGGCATCGCCTCCTGATGATGCTGCTCGGAGCGGGCGCCGGCGCCGCCACCCAGAGCACCAACGCCGTGACGGCGGCGGCGACCGGCCTCGCCACGGCCCAGATCATCTCGATCCGGGAAGCCTTCCCGCTCATCGCCTGCGCCAACATCGGCACGTCGGTGCTGGTCTTCCTGGCGGCGGTCGACTTCCATGCCGCGATCCTGGCGGCGGCGGGCGCCTGCGGCCTCCTCTTCTACCTGAAGCTCGACCAGTCGCCCCGCCACCGCGCCTATGTCGGCGCCGCCCTCGCCTTCGTGCTGATCCTCTTCGGCCTCGACATGGTCGGGGAAGCGGCCAAGGGACTGCGGGCCGACCCGACGTTGCGCGGCCTCTTCGCCTCGCTCTCGGGCCTGCCGGTCGCGGCGTTCCTGGTCGGCGCGGCGCTGGTCCCGGTCCTGCAGACCGCCAAGACGGTCGCGGTGGTCGTCGCCGTGCTGGCGCAGTCCGGGACCCTGGGCCCGGTCGAGGCCGTCGCTGCGGTCATCGGCGCCAACCTCACCTCCGCCGCCAACGTCGCCTTCCTCACCTCGGGCGTGTCGCCGATGGGCCGGGCGCTCGGAACCTACCAGGCGGTCCTCAAGGTGATCGGTTCGGGCCTCGCGCTCGTCGCCCTGGCGGCCGTGCTGTGGGTCCGTCCGGACCTCGTCGCCACCGTCGACACCCGTCAGGCGCCGTTCCTGGTGGCCGTCGCCTACCTCGTGATGCAGGTCGGCGCCTATGCCGTGGCGCTGGCGGCCGAGCGTCCGATCGCCGACCGGCTCTCGGCGATGGTGGCGCGCCAGATCCGCGACGATCCCGCCGAACCGCGGTTCATCAGCCGGGCCGCCCTGCTCGATCCCGCGACGGCCACCGAACTCGCCTTCAAGGAGCATCTCGACATCGTCGAGGGGCTGGCGACCGGCCTCGACCGGGTGCGGCACGACCAGCCCGTGAGCCGCCCGGCCCATCGCGACTGGCCCGCCATCGCCCACACGCTGGGCGACTTCCTCGACGCCCTCGCTGACCGGGCCGAGGACGAAGGGATCCGGCGGCGCACGGCCTCGCTTCAGCGCCTGCACAATCTGGTGCTCGGGCTGCAGCCGCAGATCGAGCGGCTGGCGGAGAACGTGGCGCGGTCGGGTTCCGATCCCGCCGTCTCCGAGCCGATGGCGATGATGGTGGAGAGCGCCCACGCCCTGCTGGAACTCTTCGGCGGCACCTGCCGCTCGCGCGATGCGTTCGACCGGGCGCAGATGACCGAACTGACCGCGGACCGGACGCCGGTCACCGAGCGGATTCGGCTGGCGGTCATGTCGAAGAACGCGGCCGGCGTCGAGGTCGAGCGCGATCTCTTCGACTGCTGCATCACGTTCGAGCGCATCATCTGGCTGATCCGCCGCTATCTCCTGCTGTCGGACGAACCGGGCTCGCCCTATCTCGACATCGCCGCCGACCCCTGACCGGCGCCGGAAATTTCCCCGGGCGCGCGGCCGTTCTGATAACCTGAAGACAGCTGCCGGGACCGTCGTCCCGGCCGACGCGTTTTCGGGACGTGCAAGAGGAGCGGGATCGAGTGACTGCAGGACCGACGAACGAGAGCTATCTTTCGGTCGGCGAGGGCGTTGAGATCGCCGCCACGATCGAGCGCTGCAGCCGGATCTACGTCGCCGGCAAGGCGCGCCTGCAAACCACCTGCAAGTCCTTCGTCCTCGATGCCAACGGCCGGGTCGAGGGGACCATCGAGTGCGAGACGGCCGAGGTCCGCGGCCGCTTCGAGGGCGAAATCCGCGCCAGCCAGCGGCTCATCGTCCACGAGACCGGGCAGATCGAGGGCGAAATCCGCTACGGGCGGCTCGAGGTCGCGGACGGCGGACGGCTCACCGGCCGCATCGAGACCCTGGGCGGGCCGTCGGCGGCCAGCCTCGGCACCGCGCCCGCCGCCGACGCCTACCGCGCCCGCCCCGGCATCCCGGCCTGAGGCACCAGGGGCCGCCGCCCCGCCGGCGGCCCGTCAGTTCTCCAGCAGCCGCCGCATCGTCCGCGCGAAGCGGCGGCGCACCGACTCACGAAGCAGATGGCGGCCGCGCTCGACCACGGCGCGGCCGCCGATCCAGACCCGGTCGATCGCCCGGCCGTCGGCGGCGAAGAGCCAGCCGTCGAGCCAATGGTCGCCCTGCCGCCCGACCAGGGCCGGATGCTCCGGATCGAGCATGACGATGTCGGCGCGATGGCCGGGCGCCAGCCGGCCGACCGCCCGTCCCGTCGCCTGGGCCCCGCCGGCCAGTGCCAGGTCGCAGAGTGCCCGCCCGGTCGAGCGGTCCGCGTGCGAGACCACGACGTTCCGCATCTGGTCGCGCAGCCGCTGGCCGTACTCCAGCAACCGCAGTTCCTCGGCCGCGTCGATGCGGACGTTGCTGTCGCTGCCGACGCCGAGCCGACCGCCCCGCGCCAGGAACGCCGGCAGCGGGTAGAGCCCGTCGCCGAGATTGGCCTCGGTGATCGGGCAGAGGCCGGCGACCGCGCCGGAGGCGGCGATCCGCGACACCTCGCCGGCGCTGACGTGCGTCGCGTGGACGAGGCACCAGCGGCCGTCGACCGGCATCTCGTCGAGGAGCCAGTCCACCGAGCGGCGCCCGCTCCAGGCGAGACACTCGTCGACCTCCCGCTGCTGCTCGGCGATGTGGATGTGGATGGGAACCGCGGCCGCCGCGTCCACGACCTCGGCCAGCGTCCCCGGCGTCACCGCCCGAATCGAATGGGGGGCCACCCCGACCATCGCGTCGGGCAGGTCGCGGAGCGCGTGGCGGGAGGCGGCGACGATCCGCTGGAATTCGTCGGGCGCCGTCACGAAGCGGCGCTGCCCCGGTTCGGGCGCGCCGCCGCCGAAGCCGCCGAACCCATAGAAGACCGGCAGATGGGTCACCCCGATGCCGCTCTCGGCGGCCGCGCGCCCGATTGCCGCCGCCATCTCCGCCGGATCGCCGTAGCGCCCGCCGCCCGGCGCGTGGTGCAGGTAGTGGAACTCGGCGACCGACGTGAAGCCGCTTTCGACCATCTCGACATAGGCCTGGGCGGCGATGGCGGCGACGTCGTCGGGGTCGAGGACCGCGAGGAAGCGGTACATCACCTGCCGCCAGCCCCAGAAGTTCTCCTCGGTCGCGCCACGCCGCTCGGCGAGGCCGGCCATGCCGCGCTGGAAGGCGTGGCTGTGCAGGTTGGGCAGCCCCGGCAGCGCGATCCCGGCATGGGCCTCGCATCCGTCGGCCGGCATGTCCGCGTCGACCGCGGCGATCCGACCCTGGTCGTCGACGGTGATCCGCACGCCGGCCGCCCAGCCGTCGGGCAGCAGCGCGTGGGCGAAATGCAGTTTCTTCATCGCGAGGGTGCATCCTGATCGCGGCCGTTCGCGTGTATCGTAGCGCCCGTCCGGCAGCGGCGGCGAGGGGGGCTTCGGGGCACCATGGAGGTCGATCGCATCCTCGTCGGCGGCCGGGTCGCGACCATGGCACCCGGTCCCGATCCCTATGGAAGCGTCGCCGGCGGCGCCGCCGCCGCCGTGGCGCTGGCCGGCGACCGCATCGCCTGGGTGGGCGCCATGGACGACCTGCCGACCGGCGTCGCCGGGGCCGAGCGGATCGCGCTCGACGGCCGCTGGGTGACGCCGGGTCTGGTCGACTGCCACACCCACCTCGTCCATGGCGGCAACCGCGCCCACGAATTCGAACTGCGGCTCGAGGGAGCGACCTACGAGGAACTGGCGCGGGCGGGCGGCGGCATCCTCTCGACCGTGCAGGCGACCCGCGGCGCGACCGAGGACGAACTGGTCGCGACCGCCCTGCCCCGCCTCGACGCGCTGATCGCGGAAGGCGCCACCACGGTCGAGGTCAAGTCGGGCTACGGCCTGTCGGCGGCGGACGAGGCGAAGATGCTGCGCGCCGCCCGGCGGCTCGGCCGCGAGCGGCCGGTCGGCATCCGCACGACGCTGCTCGCCGCCCACGCCCTGCCGCCGGAGTTCGCCGGCGATGCGGACGGCTATGTCGACCTCTGCTGCGGCCCCGTCCTCGACGCCGTCCTGGCCGAGGGGCTGGCCGACGCCGTCGACGCCTTCTGTGACCGCATCGCCTTCACGGCGGAACAGACGGCCCGCGTCTTCGCCGCCGCCCGCGCCCGGGGCCTGCCGATCAAGCTCCACGCCGAGCAATTGTCCAACCTCGGCGGCGCGGCGCTGGCCGCCGGCATGGGCGCGCTCTCCGCCGACCATCTCGAGCATCTCGACGAGGCCGGAGCGGCCGCCATGGCCGCGGCCGGGACGGTCGCGGTGCTGCTGCCGGGCGCCTTCTACTTCATCCGCGAGACGAAGCTGCCGCCGGTCGAGGCGTTGCGCCGTCTCGGCGTGCCGATCGCCGTCGCCACCGACCTCAACCCCGGTTCCTCGCCGCTCTACTCGCCGCTGCTGGCGATGAACATGGCCTGCACCGTCTTCCGGCTGACCCCGGCCGAGGCGCTGGCGGGGATGACCCGCAACGCCGCCCGGGCCCTCGGCCTCGGCGACGTGGCCGGCACCGTCGCGGCCGGCCGCCGCGCCGACCTCGCGATCTGGGAGGTCGAGCGGCCGGGCGAACTGGCCTACCGGATCGGCTTCAACCCGCTGTGGCGACGGCTCTGGGGTGGCAGATGACGACGACCGTGAACCTCGGCCTCGACGGCCACCCGCTGGCCGCGTGGCGGGCGATCCTCCATGACCGCGCACCGGTCGCCCTCGACGCCGCCGCCCGGCCTCGGGTCGCCGCCGGCGCGGACGCGGTCGCCGCCATCGTCGGGCGCGGCGCGCCGGTCTATGGCGTCAACACCGGCTTCGGCAAGCTGGCCCACGCCCGCATCGAGGCCGAGGACCTCGCCACCCTGCAGCGCAACCTCGTGCTGTCGCACGCGACCGGGGTCGGCCCGGCCCTGCCCGACCCGGTGGTCCGCCTCGTCCTGGCGCTCAAGATGGCGAGCCTCGCCCGCGGCGCGTCGGGCGTGCGCTGGGAGACGGTCCAGTTCCTGGAGCGCATGCTGGCCGCCGACCTGCTGCCGCTGATCCCGGCGCAGGGCTCCGTCGGCGCCTCGGGAGACCTGGCACCGCTCGCCCACATGGCGGCCGCGATGATCGGCGTCGGCGAATGCCGCCTCGCCGGCGAGACCCTGCCTGCGGCCGCCGCCCTGGCGCGGGTCGGGCTGGCGCCGCTGGCGCTCGGGCCGAAGGAGGGTCTGGCGCTCCTCAACGGCACCCAGGTCTCGACGGCGCTGGCGCTGGCCGGCCTCTTCGCGATCGAGCGCGTCTTCCGCGCCGCGCTCGCGGCCGGCGCCCTCTCGCTCGACGCGGCGCTCGGCTCGGACACGCCGTTCGACCCGCGCATCCACGCGCTGCGCGGCCATCCCGGCCAGCGCGACGTCGCTGCGGCGTTCCGCGCGCTGGTCGCCGACAGCGGCATCCGCGCCTCGCACAAGGAGTGCGGCAAGGTCCAGGACCCCTACTGCCTGCGCTGCCAACCGCAGGTGATGGGCGCCTGCCTCGACCTCATGCGCCAGGCGGGCCGGATGCTGGCGACGGAGGCCGACGCCGTGTCGGACAACCCGCTCGTCTTCGCCGACACGGGCGAGGTGCTCTCGGGCGGCAATTTCCACGCCGAGCCGGTTGCCTTCGCCGCCGACCTGTTGGCGCTGGCCATGGCCGAGATCGGCTCGCTCGCCGAGCGCCGGGTCGCCATGCTGACGGATGGTTCGATCAGCGGCCTGCCGCCCTTCCTGACCCGGCGCCCCGGGCTCAATTCCGGCTTCATGATCGTCCATGTCACCGCCGCCGCCCTGGCGGCCGAGAACAAGCAGCGCGCCGCCCCCGCCAGCATCGACAGCCTGCCCACCTCCGCCAACCAGGAGGACCACGTCTCGATGGCGACCCACGCCGCCCGGCGGCTCGGCGACATGGCCGACAATGCCGCCGCCATCGTCGGCATCGAGCTGCTGGCGGCCGCCCAGGGCGTCGACTTCCACGCCCCGCTCGCCTCCAGTCCGGTCCTGGAGCGGGTGCGCGCCGCGATCCGCGCCGTCGTCGCCCATCTCGACGACGACCGCTTCCTCGCCCCGGACCTCGCGGCCGCGCGCGACCTCGTGCGCGACGGCACGATCGCCGCGGCGGCGGCGGACGCCTGGATCACGGTCGCGCTGGAGTGAGGGACGAACCGCCTCCCGCACCGGCGCCCGCTCGGCTAGGCTCGTTCCGGCCGACCGACGGAGGGACCCTGCCGATGATGCCGAGCGACGCCGAGATCGAAGCCTACCGCGCCGACGGCGCCGTCTGCCTGCGCGGCGTCCTGGCGCCGGAATGGCTGGCGCTGCTGGCCGACGGCGTCGAGCGCAACCTGCGCGAGCCGGGGCCGTTCGCCAAGCGCTACACGCCCGACGGCCGGCCCGGCATGTTCTTCGGCGACTACTGCAACTGGCAGCGCATCCCGGAGTACGAGGCGGTGCTGCGGCGCTCGCCGCTGGCCGCCGTCGCCGGCCGGTTGATGGGGTCGTCCAAGGTCAACCTCTTCCACGAGCACGTGCTGGTGAAGGAGCCAGGAACCGAGGAGCGCACCCCCTGGCACCACGACCAGCCCTACTACGTCGTCGACGGCGCCGACGTCATGAGCATGTGGATTCCGCTCGACCCGGTGGCGCGCGAGATCAGCCTGGAGTTCGTCGCCGGCTCCCACCGCTCGGGCCACTGGTACACGCCCAGGCGCTTCGCCGACGGCAACGACCATCCGGCGCAGCAGAGGAACTTCACCCCCGTCCCCGACATCGAGGCCGAACGCGACCGCCACCGCATCCTCGGCTGGGCGCTGGAGCCGGGCGACCTCGTCGCCTTCCACGGCCTGGCGCTGCACGGGGCGCCCGGCAACTCGACCGGCGTGCGCCGCCGCATCGTCTCGGCCCGCTGGACCGGCGACGATGCCCGCTACGTCCTGCGCGAGGGCTTCATGTCGCCACCGCCGCCCGCGACCGGCGCCCCAGAGGTCGGCGCACCCATGGACTCCCCCGCCTTCCCCGTCGTCTGGCGAGCCTGATCCATGCCCGGTCCCCGGATAGACAATGCCCGCATCGTCCGCGCGGCGCGCGGCCTCGACCGTAGCGCCCGGAGCTGGCAGACCGAGGCGGCGCTGCGGATGCTGATGAACAATCTCGACCCCGAGGTCGCCGAGCGGCCGCACGAGCTCGTCGTCTATGGCGGGATCGGGCGGGCGGCACGCGACTGGGACAGCTTCGACCGTATCGCGGCGGCGCTGCGCCGCCTCGACGACGACCAGACGCTGTGCGTGCAGTCGGGCAAGCCGGTCGGCGTCTTCCGCACCCATGCCGACGCGCCCCGGGTGCTGATCGCCAACTCCAACCTCGTCGGCAAGTGGGCCGACTGGGACCATTTCCACGAACTCGACCGCAAGGGCCTGATGATGTACGGCCAGATGACGGCCGGCTCCTGGATCTACATCGGCTCCCAGGGCATCGTGCAGGGCACCTACGAGACCTTCGCCGAGGTCGGCCGGCAGCATTATGGCGGCGATCTCGGCGGCCGCTGGATCCTGACCGGCGGGCTGGGCGGCATGGGTGGGGCGCAGCCGCTGGCCGCGACCATGGCCGGCGCCTCGCTGCTCGCCGTCGAATGCCAGCCGAGCCGCATCGAGATGCGGCTGGCGACCGGCTATCTCGACGCCCGCGCCGACACGCTCGACGACGCCCTGGCGATGATCGACCGGTCGTACCGCGAGCGGCGGCCGCGCTCGATCGGCCTCCTCGGCAATGCCGCCGAGATCTTCCCCGAGCTGGTGCGCCGCGGTGTCCGGCCGGACGCGGTGACCGACCAGACCTCGGCCCACGACCCGATCAACGGCTACCTGCCCGCCGGCTGGACGCTGGAGGAATGGGAGGAGCGCCGGACGCGCGATCCCAAGGCGGTCGAGGCGGCGGCGATGCGGTCGATGGCGGTGCAGGTCCGCGCCATGCTCGACTTCCATCACATGGGCGTGCCGACGCTCGACTACGGCAACAACATCCGGCAGATGGCGAAGGACATGGGCGTCGCCGACGCCTTCGCCTTCCCGGGCTTCGTGCCGGCCTATATCCGCCCGCTCTTCTGTCGCGGCGTCGGGCCGTTCCGCTGGGCCGCGCTGTCGGGCGACCCCGAGGACATCTACCGGACCGACGCCCGGGTGAAGGAACTGATGCCCGACGACCGGCACCTGCACAACTGGCTCGACATGGCACGCGCGCGCATCCGCTTCCAGGGCCTGCCCGCGCGCATCTGCTGGGTCGGCCTCGGCGACCGCCACCGCCTCGGCCTCGCCTTCAACGAGATGGTGGCGAAGGGCGAGATCGGGCCGATCGTCATCGGCCGCGACCATCTCGATTCCGGCTCGGTCGCCAGCCCCAACCGCGAGACCGAGGCGATGCGCGACGGCAGCGACGCCGTCGCCGACTGGCCGCTGCTCAATGCGCTCGTCAACTGCGCCTCGGGCGCCACCTGGGTCTCGATCCACCATGGCGGCGGCGTCGGCATCGGCTACTCCCAGCATGCCGGCATGGTCGTCGTCTGCGACGGCAGCGACGCGGCCGCCCGGCGGCTGGAGCGGGTGCTGTGGAACGATCCCGCGACCGGCGTCATGCGCCATGCCGACGCCGGCTACGACCTCGCCATCGACTGCGCCCGCCGCAACGGCCTCGACCTGCCGTTCCTTTCCGCCTGAATTCCGCCCGTCCCCCGAGGATTCCGACCCGCCATGCCCACGAACCCCCGCATCGCCATCGCGTCCCGCACCGTCTTCGCCGCCGGCCACGAGTTCGGCCCCGCCGGCGCCTACGAGAAGCTTTCCGGCCGCGCCCATTTCGCGGTCGATCCGAAGGAGCCCGCCTACGGGACCATCGTCGACCTCGACAAGGCGCCGCGCAGCGCCGCGGGGCTGGTCGAGTTCGCGGCCGACATCATGATCCTGAAGCCGGTCGATCCGGCGCGCGGCAACCGGCGGCTCTTCTTCGGCTATGGCAACCGCGGCAACAAGCGCGAACTCCAGTTCTTCAACGACGCGCCGCCCAGCAACGACCCGACGACCCTGGCCCATGCCGGCAACGGCTTCCTCTTCCGCCGCGGCTACACGATCGTCTGGGCCGCGTGGGAGGGCGACCTGCTGCCCGGCAACGGCCGCCTGGTGCTCGACGTGCCGGTGGCGACCGAGAACGGCCAGCCGATCACCGGTCCGGTGCGCAGCGAGTTCATCGTCGAGAAGCCGACGACGACGCTCCCGCTCTCCGGCCGGGCGTCGACGCGCAGCTACCCCGCCGCCTCGCTCGACACGCGCCAGGCGACCCTGACCCGGAGGCGCTACCAGGGCGATGCCCGCATCCCGATCCCCGCCGACCAGTGGGCCTTCGCCCGGGTCGAGGGCGGCAGCGGCCTCGACAACCAGGGCGCGGAGCAGGCGGTCGTGCCGTCCGACATCAACATCCACCTGCCCGCCGGCTTCCAGCCCGGCTGGATCTACGAGCTGGTCTATACCGGCCGCGACCCCCGGGTGCATGGGCTGGGACATGTCGTCGTCCGCGATCTCGTCAGCTTCCTGAAGCGCGACGCCGGCGCCGGCAACCCGCTCGCCGGCACCGTCGACAAGGCCTATGCCTGGGGCCGGTCGCAGACCGGGCGATGCATCCGCGACTTCATCCACCAGGGCTTCAACGCCGACGCCGACGGCCGGCAGGTCTTCGAGGGCGTGCTGCCGCACGTCTCGGGCGGCGGCCTCATGTGGATGAACCACCGCTTCTCGCTCGTCGTCTCGCCGGCGGGCCAGCAGTACGAAGACCACGCGACGATGGCCGACCGCTTCCCCTTCTCCTACGCGGCCTCGGTCGACCCCCACACGGGCGCCACGGACGCGATCCTGAAGCGGCCGGAGACGGACCCGCTGGTGCTGCACACCCAGTCCGCCATCGAGTACTGGCAGCGCCGCGGCTCGCTGGTCCACACCGACGCCCACGGCAACGACCTGCCGCAGCCGGACGGCGTGCGCGTCTATCTGTGGTCGAGCTCGCAACACTTCGCCGACCCCAACATCAAGCGGCCGGCGCGCGGCATCTGCCGCAACTACCTCAACATCGTCCAGACCTCGATGCTGTTCCGCGCCATGCTCGACGCCCTCGACCGTTGGGCGACCGACGGCACCCCGCCGCCCGAGAGCCGCATCCCGCGGCGCGCCGACGGCACCCTGGTCACCGCCGAGGAGTGGCGCCGCCGCTTCCCGGCCATCCCGGGCGTCGCCCTGCCGACCGGCGCCAATGCCTGCCCGCTCCTCGATTTCGGGCCGCGCGCCAGGGACGGGATCATCGACCAGGAGCCGCCGGTCGTGCTGGCGGCCGAAGGCTATCCGACGCTCGTGCCGGCCGTCGACGCCGACGGCAACGACATTGCCGGGGTGCGGGCGCCGATGGTGCAGGCGCCGCTCGGCACCTATACCGGCTGGAACATCCGCGACCGTGGCCATGGCCACGGCGCCATGCACGAATTCACCGGCAGCTACATCCCCTTCCCCGACACCGACGAGGAGCGGGCCGCGACCGGCGATCCGCGGCCGTCGGTGCGGTCACGCCATGCGACGCCGGCCGACTATGCCGCGGCGATCGAGGCCGCCGCCCGGGCACTCGTCGCCGACGGGCTGATGCTGGAGGAGGACGTGCCGCGCGCCGTCGCCGCGGCCGCCGACTGGGGGCGGCCGCTGCACGACGTGCGGCTGTGACGCCTCAGCGGGTGCCGGCCACGGCCGGCATCCGCTGGCGTTCGAGCCACTGGCTGCCGAGCACCACCGCCGCCAGCGCGGCGCCGGCGATGTCGGCCCAGATGCTGGGGACGACCAGCGCGAAGCCGGCCACCGTCAGCGCCGCGCGCTGCCACGGCGAGGCCCGGGTGAGGAAGAACCCGTGCAGGCCGCCGGCGAAGAGCAGGATGCCGGCGACCGCGCAGACGAAGCGCCAGACGATCCAGGGCCAGTCGCCGATCATCAGCAGCGCCGGCTCGTAGACGAACATGAAGGGGACGATGAAGCCGGCGGCGCCGATCTTCACCGCCGCCAGCCCGCTCTTCCAGATGTCCGCCTTGGCGATGCCGGCGGCGGCGAACACGGCGAGCGCCACCGGCGGGGTGATCGCCGACAGGACCGCGAAATAGAGCGCGAACATGTGGGCGGCGGGCGGCACGACGCCGAGCTTGATGATCGCCGGCACCAGCAGCGCCGTCAGGATGATGTAGGCGGGCGTCGTCGGCATCCCCATGCCGAGCACGATCCCGGCCGCCATGGTCAGGATCAGGGCCGCCAGCAGCCAGTCCTGCGCCATGCCGACGACGATCTGGGTGAAGACGATGCCGAGGCCGGAGAGCATGACGACGCCGATGATGATCCCGGCGCAGGCGCAGGCGAGCGCCACCGTCACCGCGTTGCGGGCGCCGTCGGCCATCGCCTCGAGCACGTTGCGCAGGGTCACGTTCTGCCGCGTCGTGGCGCGCAGCGCCGCCACCGGGAAGCAGAGCAGCGTGCCGACGAGCGCCGCCATCGGTGCGCTGAAGCCCGAATACATGACCGCGAGGATGGCGAGCACCGGGAGGAAGAGGTGCCCGCGCTCGGCCATGACGTGGGACAGGCGCGGCAGTTCCGACCGCGGCAGGCCGACGAGGCCGCGCCGCTTGGCCTCGAAATGGACCGCGCCGAAGCAGGCGACGTAATAGAGGATCGAGGGGATCAAGGCCCAGACGATGACCTGGCCGTAGCCGACGGCGAGGAACTCGGCCATGACGAAGGCGGCCGCACCCATGATCGGCGGCATGATCTGGCCGCCCGTCGAGGCGGTCGATTCGACGCCGGCGGCGAAGTGCGGCGGGAAGCCGGTGCGCTTCATCAGCGGAATGGCGATCGGCCCGTCGACCATGACGTTGGCGACGGCGCTGCCCGAGATGGTGCCGAACAGGCTGGACGAGACGACCGACACCTTGCCGGGCCCGCCGGCCGAATGGCCGGTCAGCGCCATGGCGAAGTCCATGAAGAGCTGGCCGGTGCCGGTGCGCTCCATGAAGCTGCCGAAGAGGACGAAGATCAGGACGTAGGCGGCCGACACCGAGAGCGGGATGCCGAAGATGCCCTCGGTCGTCATGAAGAGCTGGTCCATCAGCCGCATCGGCTCGAGCCGGGCGATGAACAGGCCGTAGGCGAGGAAGACGATCGCGGTGATCGGCAGCGCCCAGCCGAGCGCCCGCCGCGTGCCCTCGATGACGGCGACCACCATCAGCGCGCCGAACACCATGTCGGCCGTGGTCAGGTCGTCGATGTAGTAGATGCGGTTGACGAGATAGTCGTAGTTCAGGAACAGGTAGAGGATCGGCGCGGCGCCGAGCGCCACCATGCCGTAGTCGACGATGTCGGCCGGCTTGCCAGCGCGTTTCGTCGAGCGCTCGTAGAACAGGAAGACCAGCACCAGCGCGAACAGCAGGTGGGTGCCGCGGAAATAGACCGCCTCCGGGCTCCCGAATGCGATCGCCCACATGTGGTAGAGCGACATCAGGACGCCGATGACGATGCCGGCGAGGCGGAGCAGGCCGCCATGGCTCAGGTCGAGGGACATGACGGCCCGCTCCGGTGCTGGGGACGTTCGCTCAGCGCGTCTTCACCGTGATGCTGTTCTCGGCATAGAACTTGGCCGCGCCCGGATGGAACGGCACACCGATGTCCTCGGCCATCGCCTTGGGCGTCAGGCCGGCGATGCCCTTGTAGACCGCCGCCATCGACGGCACGTTGGCCGCCATCGTCTTGGTCATGGCGTAGACCTGATCGGCCGGCAGCTTGCAGGAGACGGCGATGTGCGTGGCGTAGCCGATCACCTTCACGTCCTGATCCTGCTTGGGATAGGTGCCCTTCGGCACCGTCACCAGCGTGTAGCCGGGGTTGAGCTTCTTCATCCCCTCGATGCTGCCGGACAGGTCCATGAGGGTGATGTCGCGCGCCGACGCCAGGTCCATGATCGAGCCGGCCGGGATGGCGGTGCCGAGGCCGAAGGCGACCGCATGCCCGTCCTGCATCTGGGTCACGGAGTCGGTATAGGACACGAAGCTGACCTTGACGTCGCTGTAGGACAGCCCGTTGACCTTGAGCAGCTGGGCGGTGATGAGCTCGCCCGTGTTGCCGCGCGGCTGGGTCGTGATCGACTTGCCCTTCAGGTCCTTCACCGACTTGATGCCGGCCGCCGTCGGGGTGACGAGCTGGTAGTATTGCGGGTACAGCGTCGCGACGTTGCAGATGCTGTTGTGCGGCTTGTTGAACGGCGCGTTGCCGGCGAGCGCATCGACGGTCGAGATCGAGTTGCCGAAGCCGATCTCGGTCTTGCCCTCCTCGATGCCGCGCATGTTGGCGATGCCGGCGCCCGGCAGCGCCTGCACGGAGAGGCCCGGGACCGCCTTCTCCCACATGTCCTTGAGCTGGCCGCCCAGCGGAACCCAGACGCCGCCCTGCGGCCCCGTCATCAGCTTCATCTCGGCGGCAGATGCCGGCAAGGCGAGCGCGGCCGCGGCGGCCGCCGAAACGAGGATGGACTTGACGATGTGCGTCACTGCGTTCTCCCGAATTTTGTGGATTGGCCGGAGCGCTCTCCGGCGCTTGCCGGCCTGCATAACATTGGCCTTTCGTGGCTGACAACCTTCGCGTCCCGGCGCCACTTCGGCAATCGCGCGATAGGCGTGGCCGCAAGCCCGCGGCGACATGGGTCGCCGCAATGACGACGGCACGCCCGCCCCGCCCCGTCCGCGAGCGGCCGCCGCGACCCGATGCGCGGCTGGGCGACCTCGCGTTCGCGGCATCGAGCGAGGCCCAGGCCGTGGTCGATGGCGGGTTCCGGCCGCTGCGGCGCAACCGCGCCTGGATCGCGCTGCTCGCCGGCGACGGCGGCGACGGCCCCGACATGGCCGACCCGCGGCACTGGCCGGACGAGGCGGTGGCGCGGATCGCCGCCGCGCCGGCGGACGGGGGGGCCGTCGTCCTGCGCCTGGCGCCGCCGCCCGGCGAGGGCGCCGCCACGGCGATCCTGGTGACGGCGCGGCAGGTGCGGCATGGCCGCCGGCGGCTGCTGCTGGCGGCGCGGCGCGAGGAGGCGGGGCTCGACCCCGCGGCCGAACGTGCCGCCGCGCTCGGGCAGCTTCTCGCCTCGATCGTCCACGAACTCAACAACCAGCTCTCGACCATCCTCGCGCAGAGCCAGCTCCTGTCGCGCACCGTCCGCAGCCAGGCCCATCTCGGGCGGCTGGAGCGGATCGTCGAGGCGGCGCGCCAGTCGGCCCGGATCGTGACCAACCTGCTCGACCTGGCCCGGCGGCGGCCGATCCACCGGGCGGCCCTGCCGCTCGCCGAGGTCACGGCCCGGGCCGTCGAACTGGTGCGCGGACGGCTGGAGCAGGCCGGCGTGGAGCTCGTGGCCGACCTGCCGGCAGACCTGCCGACCGTCACCGGCGACGCCACCGGCCTCCGCCAGGTCGTCGTCAACCTGCTGGCGAACGCCTCCGACGCGCTGGCCGAAGTGCCCGGGCCGCGTCGGCTCTGGCTCACGCTGGCGCACGACCCGGACGGGCGCATGGTCGAACTCCGGGTCGCCGACAATGGGCCCGGGATCCCGCCGGCGATCCTGAAGCGGATCTTCCAGCCCTTCTTCACGACCAAGCCCGAAGGCAAGGGGACGGGCCTCGGCCTGTCGCTCTGCGTATCCCAAGTCAAGGAACTGGGCGGCAGCATCACCGCCGCCAACCGGACCGCCGGCGGCGCCCTGTTCGTGGTCCGGCTGCCGGTCGCCCAGCCGGCGCAGCCCGAACCGCCGCCGCCGGCGCCGCGCCCGGCCGGCGGCGCCGCGGTGCTGGTGATCGACGACGATACCGGGCTCGGCCGCTACATCCAGTCGCTGCTGCGCCGCGAAGGCCACGCCGCCGACCTCGCCGCCGACGGCGCCGAGGCGCTGCGCCGGATCGACCGCCGCCGCTACGATCTGCTCGTCACGGACATCCACATGCCCGGCATGGACGGCGTCGAGCTCTACCGGCGGCTCGAGAGCCAGGACCCGGAGGCCGCCCGCCGCATCCTCTTCATGACCGGCGACATCGCCAACGCCGAGCTCGAGCAGTTCTTCCTGCTCGCCGGCCGGCCGGTGATCGCCAAGCCGTTCGACGACCACCGCTTCCTGTCGGTGGTGGCACAGCTCCTGCGGCGCCCGACCTAGGTCGGAAGGGACCGGGCAACACGGATGATCTCGGCGTAGCGGGCAGTTTCGGCGGCGACGAACCGGCCGAACTCGGCCGCCGTGCCGGGCATCGCCTCGGCGCCGAGCCTGGCGAGGGCCTGGCGGATGCCGGCGTCGCGCAGGCCGGCGTTGACGGCGGCGTTGAGCCGCGCCACCGCCTCGGCGCTCGTGCCGCGCGGCACACCCAGCCCGAACCAGGAGCCGGCCTCGTAGCCGGCCAGGATATCGGCCACGATCGGCAACTCTGGCAGGACCGGCGCCCGGCTCGGACCCGTGGTCGCGAGGGGAACGAGCCGGCCGGCGCGGACATGCGGCAGGGAGGAGGGCGCCGGGTCGAACATCACATCCGCCGCACCGCGCAGCAGGTCGTCGAGCGCCGCTGCCGAACCGCGATAGGCAACGAGCGAGAAGCGCACGTCCGCCAGGTGCTGGAACAGCTCGATGGCCATGTGCTGGGGAGTGCCCGTGCCGGCGTAGGCCACGCGCAGCCGACCGGGGTTCGCACGCGCATGGTCGATCAACCCCGGGATGGAGCGCGCCGGCACCGAGGGATGCACCTCGATGACGATCGGGAGGCGCGCGATTCCGGCCACGGGGAGGATGTCGTGGCCGAAGTCGAAGTCGAGGTCCGGGATCAGCGTCGCATTGATCGCGTTCAGCGGGGCGCAGAGCAGCACCGTGCCGCCGTCCGGTGCGGCCCGCACGACCAGCCGCGCTGCGTCGTTGCCGCCGGCGCCCACATGGTTCTCGACGCGCACCGGCCGGCCAAGACCGCGCTCGAGCGCGGGAGCGATGGTGCGCGCGACGATGTCGAGGGGACCGTCCGGAGGGAAGCCCACGACGATGCGCAGCTCGCGCGCCGGACCGGGCTGCGCATGACCGGACCCGGGCAAGGCATCGGCGAGGGGAGTTCCCCCCGTCGGCGGCAGGATCGTGCGGCGCGTCTTCTTCATCCGGGGCCTCGTTCGACCGGCGTCGGTGCCGGCTGCGGGCAGGAATAGGAGGGCGGGCCGTCGCCAAGCGATGCGGCTGTCGCTGCGAAAGCGATATGCTGCGCGTATGGCACTGGACCTCCGGCAGCTCCGCTACCTGGTCGCCGTCGGCGAGGAAGGGCACGTCACGCGGGCGGCCGAGCGGCTCGGCATCCAGCAGCCGCCGCTCAGCCAGCAGATCAAGGCGATGGAGGCACAGCTCGGCTTCCAGCTGTTCCGCCGCAAGCCGCGCGGCGTGGAGTTGACGGAGAGCGGACGGGTGCTGTTCGAGGAAGCCCGCGCGATCATGCTTCGCCTGGCGCAGGCCGAGCGCGACGCCCGGCGCGTCGCGCGCGGCGAGCAGGGCCAGCTGCGCGTCGGCGTCGCCCCGACGGCGCCCTTCCACCCGCTGGTGCCGGGGGTGCTGCGGGCGTTCCGCGAGGCCTGGCCCGCCGTCACGGTCACCCTCGACGAATGCCTCAGTCGGCAGGCGGTGCAGGGCCTGCGGGAGGCGCGGCTGGATGCCGCCTTCCTGCGCGCGGAGCCGCCGGCCGAGCCCGGGCTCGCGGTCGATCGCCTGCTCGACGAGCCGATGGTGGCTGCCGTTCCGGCGGCCCACCCGCTCGCCGTCGCCGTGGCGCCGCGACCGCTGCGCGACTTCGCCGCGGAGAGCTTCATCGCCTTCGCCCGGGTGGAGGGGCCGGGCATGTTCGACGCGACGCTGGCCGCCTGCCTCAAAGCCGGCTTCACGCCACGACTGGGTCAGGAGGCGCCGCGGATCACATCGACGCTGAGCCTGGTCGCCGCGGGACTGGGAGTCGCGCTGGTGCCCGCCTCGCTGCGCCGGGTGCAGATGGACGGCGTCGCCTACTGCGAACTGGCGCCGTGCGACCGCCCGAGCGTGCCGCTCTGCCTCGCCACGCGGCGCGAACCGGGATCGCCGATCCTGCGCAATTTCGCCACCCTTGTCCGCCGCGCCGGCCGCGCGCCGGAGGAGGCTGCGACGTCCGAAGACAGCCGGGGAAGCGCCGCACCCGTCGGCGAATGACCGATCCGCGTCGCCGGCATGGCTTGCCCCGAGCGGACGGCCGGAAGGTTTGTCCACCCCCTAGGCGAAGAGCCCGCCCAGCGAATAGAGGACGGAGGCCACCGGCGGCGGCGCCGCGGGCGGCGGCTCCGGGTCGTCGGCGGCGAACGACCCGCCCAGGAGGGATTCGACCGCGCCCACCGCCACCTCGACCACCGCCGCCCCGACCACCGCGACCGGCGGCGCGTCCGGCAGCAGGTCGAGGTCGAGCGCGAGGCCGCCGCCCAGCGACAGGTCGACCGACAGCAACTCGTCCAGGGCCAAGGACGCCTCGACGGCCGGTTCCGGCCCGACCTCGAGCGCGACCGCGGCCTCGACCGGTGGCAGGTCCGGCCCGGAGGTCGACAGGGCGGCTGCCGCGGCGAGCCCGCCTTCCGGATCGACGGCCGCCGCGGCGGCCAGTTCCGCCATCGCCAAGTCCGCCAGCCCGGCATCGGCCGTCGCCGCCAGCGTCACCGGCCCGCCGTCCGACGGCAGGGCGACTTCGGCCGCGACGGCACTCTCGGCGATGGGTCCCAGCGCGGCTGCGGTCGCGGCCTCCGCGGCGACGCCGTCCACATCGATCGTGGCTTCGGCCGCCGCGGTCGCCGACACGCCTGCCGCGCCGATGTCCGCCGACAGCGCCGCGTCGGCGTCGAGACCGCCTTCCGTCGACAGCCCGACATCCGCCGCGGCCGCGATCGCGACCGCGTCGCCGGCCGCCACGGCGGCGCCG
>NZ_JAYSFE010000006.1:0-8669 GCF_041913585.1 Allostella sp. | reverse complement strand
CCGCCCGCCGCCCCCCCCCCCCCGGCCCCGCCCGGGTCCGCCCCCGCCCCGCCGCCCCCCCCGGCGGCGCCGCCCGCCCCCGCGACCGGCCCGCCATCGCCCGGCAGCGCGACCTCGAGCGCGGCAGCGACGGCGAGCGCGCCAACCTCCGCGGTGACTGTCGCATCCGCCTCGACCCCGCCGCCGCCGACGTCGAGGTTGGTCGCGGCGGCCAGCGCCAGCGCCGGCTCCTCGTCCCCCAGGCCGATCGTCACCGCAAGGCCGGCGTCGATCGCCGTGCCCTCGGCACCGAGAAGCGCGAGATCGACCGCGGTCGAGACCACGGCGATTCCGCCGACCGTCGCCGCGACCGCCGCCGCCGTGGCAAGGGCCGCGTCGCCTTCGAGCAGCGTCGCGACCACGTCCAGCGCCGCCGTCGGTGCCGCACCGAGATCGGCTTGCGCAGTGACCGGGAGGGCGGCCTCCCCGTCCGGACCGAACGGGCCAGCCGCCGCGTCGGCAGCGCGGCCGGCCGAGACCGCGAGGTCCGGAGCTGGCGGATTGCGGTCGACCGCCGGCCCGGCATCGTCCCGGTCGGGTCCGGGCGCCGGAAGGGCATTGCCCAATCCGCCCTCGCCGCCCGTCGTGGCCGCCGCCGGGCCGGTTGCGGGCGCATCCGGGTCCTGGAATCGAGCGGCGAGCGACCACCCCGGTTCCCCGCCGCGCAGGACCATTTCGCTCCCCGCATCGCGCCCGTCGTCCGCGGCCGGCATGATCGCGGCCTGGGGCCGCTCGAAGATTTCGGCCGCGGGCGCGGCCGCGCCGTCCGCGCCGGCGAGGTCGGGCGGAACCGCGACCGCCGGCGACCGGGCTGCGGCCGGTGCCGCCGCCACGGCGCGTGCGGCCGCCGTCACCGGTTCGGCGAGCGCTCCGGCCGCGTCCGGGCGGAATGCGGGCGAGATCGCCGCCGCGTCGCCGTCCGGGGCTGCGGCGCCGCACCCGTCGGCGATCTCGGCGACCCGACGCGACGGTTCGCCGCCGTCGTCGGCCGCGACGGCGGCGGGATCGGCGGCGCCGGCCACGAACGAGCCCGCCTCCGCCGGGCCGCGCGTAGCGCCCTCCCCGTCGGCGACGTCGCTCTGCCCGGCCGGATCGTCCGGCGGCGTCCGCGACCAGGCGTCGCCCGCCGCCAGCACGGCGGCGACGAAGGGCGCGGCGACCACCGGCCCGAAGCCGATGCCGCGGCCGTCGCGCCCGCCGCGGTCCGCCTCGGCGGCGGCGCGGGGCGCGGCGACGTGACGGCCGAGCGCCGCCAGGATGTCGGAGGGGCTCTCTGCGCCGGCGAACGGCTCGGCCGCCTCGGCCGAGCTGTCGGCGAGGACCTTGGCCACGAATGCCAGCAGCAGGCCGAGGATGAACGGATGCCGGGCGAAGGGCTGGTGGCGCCGTGCCTGGCGGAGGATCTCCCGGCGCAGTCCGGGGCAGATCCGGAGCGCCGTCGCCACGATCACCACCGCCATCCGCGGATGGTCGGTCAGCATCGTGTCGACGATGATGGCCGCCCGGTCGGGTTCGCGCCGGATCGCCATGGTCAGCGCGAGCACGACCTCGGCCGCCGTCGGCTGCCCGGGTTGGTCGGCGGCCAGGTCGTCCGCCAGACGCTCCAGGACCTCGGCGTCCGCCGCCGCCCGGGACGCGCGCGCGGCGCGCGACTGCCGGCCTTCGCCTCGTGGCCGCCAGCCCGCCGACCACTCGTCCGCGTGCGGCTCGAACCCGTCGAGGACCACCCGGCGCCGCTCCTGCGCAAGGCGTTCCAGCAAGTCTCCGACGACAGCTCCCGGCAGGACGGTCATGGTTCCTCCCGACGCGCGGTATAATCACAAATTATTCGCTCGGCCCTCGGGTTCCATGATCCATGAAGTTATCATCGTGATAACCCGCGGATCGACGACCGCTAGGCGAGCTTCGCCTCGAACTCGTCCAGGTCGACCGGCTTGCGCAGCCACTCGATCCCGTCCAGATCATTCTGCTCGGCCAGGATCTTCGCCGATTCCATCACGCCCCAGTGGTATCCGGTCATGACGATGATCCGCGGCCGGAGGGTCATGCGGGCAAGCGCCAGGAGGACGTCGATGCCGTCGATCTGCGGCATGACCAGGTCGACGACGACGTGGGTGGGCCGGAATTCCGCCACCGTCGCGTCGAATGCGGCACCATCCTCGAGAAGTTTCGCGGCGTACCCGAGGGCACGCGCCGTCGCGATCAGCGGCTCGACGACATCGGGCTCGTCATCGACAAAGAGAACCCGTCCGCGATCCGTTCGCCCCGCCTTGCCCGTGCCGCGCCGCATCATACTCCTCGTTGATCGCTCCGAGCCTAGCATGCGGCTTTGGGCACCGGAGTCCTGCGGGTGATGGAGAATGAACCATTCCGCATGGAATTGTTCTACCAGGGATTGGTCCATGGCTGGGGTCATCTCGTCGATCGGCGCGGCGGCAGCGAGCGGCCGATGACGGCGACGCTGCGCGGCCGCTGGGACGGCGCGGTGCTGACCCTGGACCAGGAATGGCGGGCCGCCGGGGCGCCGGCCGAGCGGCGGTCGTGGCGCATCCGCCCGACCGCCGACGGCTACCGGGGCACCGCCGCGGACATCGTCGGCACCGCCGAAGGGCGGCGGACGACCGCGGGCGGCCTGCGCTGGACCTATCTCGCGGACATCCGCGTCGCCGGGCAGGCGTGGCGGGTGGCGTGCGAGGAGGAACTGGTGCCGCAGACCGCGAACGTCGCCACCGTGGCGATCCGGATCGCCAAGTTCGGCCTGACGATCGCCGAGATCGACATGGTCCTGAGCCGCGCCGCGCCGCTTTCGGCCTGACCCCTCCCCTACCGGCGACGCGGCGGCCGCGCGAGGCTGACGACCGGGATGCCGAGGAGCGCGATCATGGCGAGCAGCTGGAAGTCGGCGAAATAGGCGATCGCCGTCGCCTGGCGGACGAGTTCGGCCTGGATCGCCGACAGCCCTTCGGCGGTCTCCAGGCTCCAGGCGTCGGGCAGGCCATGCGCCTGGATCGCCGGCGCCAGCGGCTGGACGAAGCCGACAAGTTCGGAGCGCGCCGCCTGGCCGCCGCGGGCGAGCAGGAAGATCACGACCGAGATGCCGACGCTGCCCCCGATGTTGCGCAGCAGGCTGAAGAGCGAGGTGCCCTGCGGGCGGTGCTCGGGCGCCAGCGTCGTGAAGGAGAGCGTGCTGATCGGCACGAAGCAGAAGCCGAAGCCCATGCCCTGGATGAAGCCGGAGACGAGGAAGCGCTCGAAGCCGACATCGAGCGTGAAGCCCGCCATGTCGTGCAGCGTCAGCGCCAGCAGCGTGTAGCCGATGGTCAGCAGGATGCGGATGTCGACCCGGCCGATCAGCCGTCCGACGAGGAACATGGCCAGCATCGTGCCCATGCCGCGCGGCGCCAGGATCATGCCCGCGGTCAGCACGGGATATCCGAGCAGCGACTGCATGAAGGGCGTCAACAGCGCCAGCGAGCCGAACAGGATGAAGGCGGTGATGCCGATGAGGACGACGCCGGCGGCGAAGTTGCGGTCGCGGAAGATGGCGAGGTCGACGAACGGCCGCTCGGCCGTCAGGACGTGCGCCAGGAAGAGATAGAGGGCGAGGCCGGCGATCAGCGCCTCGATGACGATCTCGGCCGAGGTGAACCAGTCGAGATGCTCACCGCGGTCGAGCATGAGCTGGAAGGTGCCGACGGCGAGCGACAGCAGCCCGAAGCCCATCCAGTCCATGCGCAGACGGCGGTCGCGCCCCGGCCGGTCGAGGAAGGCGACGAGGCCGACGAGCGTCAGGATGCCGATCGGCAGGTTGATGTAGAAGACCCAGCGCCAATGGTAGTTCTCGGTCAGCCAGCCGCCCAGCGTCGGCCCCAGGATCGGGCCGACCATGACGCCGATGCCCCAGATCGCCATCGCCTCGCCGTGACGCTCGCGCGGATAGGTGTCGAGCAGCACCGCCTGGGACAGCGGCACCAGGGGCGCGCCGAACATGCCCTGGAGCAGCCGGAAGGCGACCATCTGCTCCAGCGACTGCGCCGCCCCGCAGAGAATCGAGGCGACGGTGAAGCCGGCGACCGCCACCAGGAACACCTCCTTGCGGCCGAAGCGGCGGGCGAGCCAGCCGGTCGGTGGCGTCATGATCGCCGCGGCGACGATGTAGGAGGTGAGGACCCAGTTCACCTGATCGAGCGAGGCGTTGAGGCTCGCCTGCATGTAGGGCACGGCGACGTTGGCGATCGTCGTGTCGAGCGCCTGCATGATGGTCGCCAGCATGACGCAGCCGGTGACGGCGGCGCGGCTGCCGCCGGCCGACGCGCGCGCCGGCTCGGCGATGCTCACCCGCTGCTCCCGGTCCCGTCGCGCCGATCGAGGCCGAGCCAGCGCCGAAGGTCGGCCCAGACCGAGGCCAGCGTCCGCTCCCGCCCGGTGTCGACGGTGACGACCGCGCTCATGCCCGAGCGCAGGACGGGTCCGTCGGCCTGCGGCTCGACGGCGATGCGCATCGGGATGCGCTGGACGACCTTGATCCAGTTCCCGCTGGCGTTCTGCGGCGGCAGGATCGCGAACTCCGCGCCGCTCGCCGGGCTGACGCTCTCGACCCGGCCGCGCCAGCTCCGCCCGGGATAGGTGTCGACGGTGACCGACGCCGGGTTGCCGAGCGCGATGTGGGTGAGGTCGGTCTCCTTGGGGTTGGCATCGACCCAGAGATGGTCGGTGCGGACCAGCGTGAAGGCCGGCTTGCCCGCCTCGAGATACTCGCCCGGCTGGAGCGCGCCGACATTGGCGAGGATGCCCGGCGCCGGCGCCACCACCAGCGTCCGCCGCCGGTCGCGGACGGCGCGGTCGAGCTGGGCCTGGGCCTGGCGCGCCCGCGGATGGTCGGCGGGCGGGGCGTCGAGGTCGCCGCCGAGCGACGCCAGGACGGCCGCCGCCTCCTCGCGCGCGGCGGCCGCGCGCTGGCGGGCCCGGGCATAGGCGATGCGCGCCTGGTCGAGGACGGCCACCGCCGTCACCCCGCGCTGGCCGAGTTCGGACTGGCGGCGGAACTCGCGCTCCTGGTAGGCCGCGTCGGCATCGGCCAGCCGGATCTCCTCGACCTTCTGGCGGTAGGTGGCCTTCAGCGTCGCCAGTTCGGTCAGGACGGTGGCGAGGCTGGCGCGTGCCGCCGCCTCGGCCAGCGCAAACGGCTCGGCGTCGAACCGGAACAGCGGCTGGCCCGCCGTCACCGCCTGGTTCTCGGCGACCAGGACCGCCTCGACCACGCCGGAGACGTCGCTCGAGATCGTCACCTTGTCGGCCCGGACATAGGCGTTGTCGGTGACGACGTAGCGCCCGCCCGAGAGGTAGATGGCGAAGGCGCCGGCGACCACCAGCACCGGCACCAGGACGAGCAGCAGGAGGCGCCGGCGGCGGCGCTGCCGGGCCTTGCGGACGAGCGCCGCGTCGCTGCGCTGCGGGTCGAGGTTGGAACCTTCAGGCATGACCGGCCTCGGCGTCGGGGCCGACCTCGGCCTCCTCTTCGGCGGCCGGGTCGCAGGGCGTCTCCAGCCCCAGAAGGTTCGTCTTCATCACACTCAGCAGGTCCGTCATGCGCTCGCGGTCGGCGGCGGAGATCCCGGTCAGGGCCTCCTCGCGGGTTGCGGCCCCGAGGCTCCGCATGACCTCCAGCACCGGGGCCGCCGGCTCCAGCAGGTGCAGGCGCTTGACGCGGCGGTCGCTCGGATCGGGACGGCGCTCGACGAACCCCGCCGCTTCCAGCCGGTCGACCATGCGCGCGAGCGTGATCGGCTCGACCTCGAGGATCTCGGCGAGGCCGCCCTGATGGATGCCCTCGTTGCGCGACAGGTGGGCCAGCACCGACCATTGCGCCCGGCTCAGTCCGAGCGTCCGCGCCTTCCGGTCGAAGCGTTTGCGCAACAGTCTGGCGACATCGTGCAGCAGGAATCCGAGATGGCGCTCGAACTCGTGGGGCAGCCGTTCCTCCCGCAGCGAAGGCTGCTTATTATAAGCACCCTCACGTTAGCCGCCGCGACCGCGGCGGTTCAAGGCAGAAGATGCGCCCACCGAAAACCGAACTCCTCGTCATCCTGGGCGCGCTGACGGCGTTCGCCCCGCTTTCCATCGACATGTACCTGCCGGCCTTCCCGCAGATGGAGGTGGCGCTCGGCGCCTCGACCGACGCCATCCAGCGGACGCTGGCCGCCTTCTTCCTCGGCTTCGCGCTGGGCCAGGCGTCCTACGGCCCCGTCACCGACCGCTTCGGCCGCAAGCCGCCGCTCTATTTCGGCCTCGGCCTCTATGTGCTCGCCTCGATCGGCTGTGCGCTGGCGCCCTCGGCCGAGGCGCTGACGGTGCTGCGCTTCGTCCAGGCGGTGGGCGCCTGCTCCGGCATGGTCATCGCCCGCGCCATGGTGCGCGACCTGTTCGAACCCCGCGACGCCGCCCGCGCCTATTCCTCGCTGATGCTGGTCACCGGCCTCGCGCCGATCCTGGCACCGGTGATCGGCGGCGCGGTGCTGGTGTGGTCCGGGTGGACGACGATCTTCTGGCTGCTCGCCGGCTACGCGGTGCTGGCGCTGGCGGCGGTGCACTGGCGCCTGCCGGAGACCCACCCGGCCGACCCCTCCCGTCCGCTCGCCTTCGGCCGCGCCGTCGTCGACTATGCCCGCATCCTGCGCGACCGGCGCTACATGGGCTACGCCGCCGGCGGCGGCCTCGGCATGGCCGGCATGTTCGCCTACATCGCCGGCTCGCCCTTCGTCTTCATCGACCTCCACGGGGTCACGGCGCAGCAGTACGGCTGGGTCTTCGGCCTCAACGCCATCGGCTTCGTCGCCGCGGCCCAGGTCAATGGCCGGTTGCTGCCGGCGGGCAGCCACGAGCGCGCGCTCCGGGTCGCCATGCTGGTGCAGGGCGCGGCGGCGCTCCTCCTGATCGCGGCCGGCGCCACCGGCACCGGCGGCTTCGCCGGCCTTTTCGCGCCGATCTTCGTCTATGTCGCCTGCCTCGGCTTCATCATGCCGAACGCCGCGGCGCTGGCGATGGCGCCCTACGGCCGCAATGCCGGCGTCGCCTCGGCGCTGCTCGGCACGCTGCAGTTCTCGCTGGCCGCGGTGGCGTCGGCCCTGGTCGGGCTCCTGCACGACGGGTCGGCCCTGCCGATGGCCGGCACGGTCGCCGCCTTCGGACTGGCCGGGCTCGCCGTCAACCGCCTGCTGGCCCCGGCGCCGCCGCCTGCCATGCCGCGGTGACGAGGCGGGCGAGCGCCTCGAAATCCCGCCGCCGCGGCGAGGTCCCGCGCCAGACCAGCGACACGGTGCGCGACGGCTCCGGCGGGGCGAAGCGGCGGAGCGCCACCCTCGGGTCGCGGAACCCGGCCCGGAGCACCAGTTCGGGCAGCAGCGTCGCGCCGTGGCCCGCCGCCACCATCTCCACCACCGTCGCCAGGCTGGTGGCGCCGAGCGTCGCCAGGCTGGCCGCCGGCACGCGCCCGCAATAGGCCAGCGCCTGGTCGCGCAGGCAGTGCCCCTCCTCTAGCAGCAGCAGCCGCTCGGCGGCGACCGAGACGGCCGCGACGCGGTCCGGCAGCGAGCCCGCGTCCGCAGCGCCGACCGCCAGCAGGAAGGGATCGACGAAGAGCGCCCGGGTCTCGAACTCCGGCCGCGCCTCGCCGGTCGCCAGGATCGCGCAGTCGACGCGGCCCGTCGCCAGTTCGGCGAGCAGGGCTTCGGTCCGCGTCTCGCGGAGCTGCGGCTCGAGGTCCGGATAGGATCGCGCGAGGACGGGAAGGATCAGCGGCAGCAGGTAGGGCGCCACCGTCGGGATGATCCCGATCGCGAGCGCACCGGTCAGCACGCCCCGGCGCGCCCGCGCATGGTCCTCGAGGTCGCGCACCGCGGCGACGATGGCCGAGGCCCGGCCGAGCACCTCCTCGCCCTCGGCGGTGAACTCGACCCCGCCCGGCCGGCGCTCGGCCAGTTCGAGGCCGAGGGCGGCCTCGAGCTCGCGGATCTGGGTGGAGAGCGCCGGCTGGGTGACGTGGCAGGCCTCGGCGGCGCGGCCGAAATGCCGGTGCTCGGCGAGCGCGAGGAGGTAGCGGAGCTGGCGCAGGGAGATCATCGAGCGATCAGATAATCTGATCGACATCGCCGGCAAGATAATTGGACGTCCACTCGCGGGGAAATCAAGATTCCCATCCACGGTTTTGCCGAATGCGGGAAAGCGGCCGGTCTCCAGGATCCTGACCGCGGTGCCGCGCCATCACAGGAGCATCCAATGAACAACAGCGAAGCCGGTTCTGCTGGAAAGTGCCCCGTCCTGCATGGCGGCGTGACCTCCGCCAGCATGGCGATCATGGATTGGTGGCCCAAGGCCCTCAACCTCGACATCCTGCACCAGCACGACACCAAGACCAACCCGCTGGGCGCCGGGTTCAACTACCGCGAAGCGGTCAGGACGCTCGACGTCGAGGCCCTGAAGAAGGATCTCGCGGCCCTGATGACCGACAGCCAGGAGTGGTGGCCGGCCGATTGGGGCCACTACGGCGGGCTGATGATCCGCATGGCCTGGCACTCCGCCGGCACCTACCGCATCGCCGACGGCCGTGGCGGCGGCGGCACCGGCAACCAGCG